>JACQEL010000518.1 GCA_016200595.1 Deltaproteobacteria bacterium | reverse complement strand
TTCCTTAAAGGCTGTGAAAAAAGCGAAACCGTGCTTCGACAGGCTCAGCACGAACGGGAAATGCTCACCGCTTCCGGGGGCTCCTCCGTTCGCCCTGAGCTTGTCGAAGGGTGGACGGAGGGTTTTTCAACAGCTTCTTAGGGGCGTAGTGAATCTTTTCACGCTCCGGCCGGGCGCCGGATCTTGGCCTCTTCAATGAGGTCAGATTTCTGCGCAAACTCCAAAGGTCGTACCGGCACCAGCACCCCGAGGACGATCGCCCCGATCAGACAGCCGGCGGCAGCCGAGTAGAACGGCAGGGACCAGTCTCCGCTCCGAGCCACGAGGAAACCTGCAACCATGGGGCTGAAGAAGCCGCCGAAGTTACCGCCAAAGTTCATGATGCTGGCGATAGAACCAGCTAAACGGGCATTCATTTCTACCGGGATGCTCCAGAACGCGACGAGCCCCATGGTCGTCAGCAACTGGAAGAGCGCGAAAGCCCATACCGCCGAGGTCGGCGAAGCTATCGTGGTTGCGAGCACCAGAAAGGGAGAGGAGATGGCGATCGCACAGGCGGGAATCCCCTTCCGCGCCCAGCTGAGCGGCACCCCTTGTTTTGTCAACCAATCGGAGAGCGCACCGCCACCCAGAACTCCGATCAGCCCTCCGGTCACCGGGAGCATCCCCACCCAGCCCATTTGCTGCATGGTGAATCCTCGCGCCTTTACCAGATAAGTTGGCAGCCAGGCCACTACCATCGCTATCCCGTACGCCCAGAAGAAATACGCCACCGCCAAGGCAATAACCGCTGGTGTGCTCAACAACGCCCGCAGCGGCACTCCGGCTTTTTCAGCTCGCCTGTCCACAGAGGCTTGCGGGGATGCCGGTCTGTCAGCACCGCCCCATAACCACAAGCCGATCCACAGAAACCCGACAATGGCGTTGAAATAAAACACCGCTCGCCAGGAAAAAGTGGCAATGATCCACGTCGAAATCGGATAGGCGATGAGCTGCCCGGCGTAGATGCCGGAGAGACTGATCATCTGAGCCAAACCGAGTTCGTGCCTTGGCACCCAGCGGGAAGTGATGACCGTGGCTGCGGGCAGGCTGGTGGCTTCACAGGCGCCGACGAGAAAACGTATGCCCAGCATCAAAAGGAAGGCATGGCGCCCGAGTGGGGTGAGCAGAGTGAACAGCGACCACCCGAAGCACGCGAAAGCCAGCAGAATCTTGGGACTCCAGGTATCGGCTAAGAGTCCACTGGGAATCATAAAGAGCGCGTAGCCACAGACAAAGGACGAAAACACCACGCCAAACCAGGCGGTATCCCACCCCAACTCCGGCATCATCACCGGTGCGGTGATAGAGATATTCACCCGGTCGATGTAGTTCACCAAGGATAACAGGAAGAGCAAAAGCAGGATGGTATAACGCGGCGGCCAGCTCATTGCCGTCAATCCTTTCCGGCACGAAGGCACGAAACGGGGAATCGGGGAAACGGAGAATCGGGGAATCTGAAAAACAGGAATCGGGGAATCGGCGAAGCGGAGAATCAAAAGCGTTTCTCCGGCTCCCTGTTTCTCCGCTTCTTTTCTTGTCTGAAGCTAAAAGCTAAGAGCTAAAAGCTAGACGCCTCAAATAACCTCTTGCTCTTTCAGCCTCGCTACCTCTTCCCAGGAATACCCGAGGGTGTCAATCAAGATTTGCTCGGTGTGTTCGCCGAACTCTGGAGCTGGAGCCTTGGGGTTCGCCGGTGTTTTGCTGAGAATGACAGGGTGACCGACGACCTGGATCGACCCCCAGGCCGGGTGGTCGTAGTCCACTACGTAATCGTTGGCCAGCATCTGCTGATCCTCGGGGAGATCATTGATGCTGTTGACGATGGTGTAGATGAAGTCTCCGCCAGCCTTGAGAATGCGCATCCATTCGTCCCGCGGCTTGGAGGCGAAGATTTTATCAATGGTGGCGATGAGGGCCTCGCAATTCTTGCCTCTGATCTTCATAGTCGCGAATCGTGGGTCCTTCTCCAACTCTTGGATGCCGAGCGCTTTGCAGAAATCCGACCAGTAACGATCGGCTTGTGGCATAGCGAAGCAGATCCATTTATCGTCCTGGCACTTATAGTGATTCCACAGCGGATTGACCGCTTGGGTACGATAGAACCGCTTGAACTCTTTCCCCAGCGTCAACCGGCAGGCCAGGTTGAGCCCTTGCAGCGCCATCATGCTGCCCAGATGGGAGGTATCGACTTCTTGACCGATGCCTAACCGCTCCCGTGCCAGGAGAGCGACAACGATACCGTGCGCCAGCATGATCGCGCCCATCTGGTCGGCGATGCCGCCGGTAATGTTCATCGGCTCCATGTCCGGATCGCCCACCGCGTTCATGATCCCGGAGCGCGCGAGCCCCCTGTAGTCAAAAGAGGGCTCGCCTGAGTCCGGCCCTTTCGGCCCGTAGCCGGTCGCACTCGCATAAATGAGTTTCGGGTTGTACTTGGAGAGCGTTTGGTAGTCGAGGCCGAGCTTGGCCGCCACGCCTTTGCGGAAGTTCTGCACGAAGACGTCGGACTGCTCGACCAGCTTGTAGACGATCTCGCGCGCTTCGGGTTTCTTAAGATTCAGGGTGAGACTTTTCTTGTGCCGGTTGTTGGCCTCGAAGTAGTAGTTACGTTTTCCCCCGCCGGTTTGGCTGCCGGCAATCTGCAGCACTCCGCGGCCAGGGTCCCCACCAACACGTTCCTCCAGCTTGATTACTTCGGCGCCTAGATCACCTAACATCATCGTTGCTACTGGTCCCTGCTGAAAAATGGTCCAGTCAAGAATGCGAATCCCTTCGAGCGGCATAGCCATGGCGGTTCCCTCCTTTGCCGATGTGTAATGCCTGTCGAACTCTAACACAGGCAAAAGAGAAAACAAAAGGGCCGGAAAAAGAAAAGGGCGAGTGTGCGGCCGTCCCCCCCTGCCTCAGCATTCAGCTAGATATGAGAGGCGAAAGGGCGAAAAGGGAAAAGGCGAAACGAGAGGGAGGCGAAAGTTACGAAAACCGCTCTATTGCTCCTTTTCGCCATTTGCCCATTTCCCCTTTTTCCCGCTATTCTGCTGGAGGACAGGTCTAATCTCGCAGGAAAGAAAACTGGTTCTGAGAGGTGGTTACCTAATGTGCAACTCTTAAGCCGATGATCCATCGGAGGCTCTTTGCGTAGAATAGGGGTTACCACACCAACTTTGGGTAAATTCCAACAAAGGTACGCAGACTCTCATAGAATGTAGTCAACTGACTGTTATCAAAAGCATTTTCGATTTTTCACAATTAGTGTAGTTCTGTGCTTGCCTGCGCCAAGCCCAAGTGTGGCAGGTTGGTGAGCAAGGAAGAGTTATCACGAAAACAACCGTTTTTAGTAGCGAATTCTTTCACTGATAAGCGCTGATAACTCAATAATTTTCTTGATATTTTTGGCGCGACAACGCGGTTTTCGTCGAAAACGAGGCGCGGCGCGGGTAAAGCCATTTTTTTCGCGACGGAACTCCCAAACTGGCAACTGGGAACTCTGTGAGAAATTACGTACCTTTGTTGGAATAAAGCCCACCCTTGTTTTTTTGTTATCCGATTTTCAGGGGGGTATTTTTGGCCTGATTTACCGGACGCGCAAACAGTCGTTTTCCTTGGCGTTCCAGATTGTCGGGTTAATTAGGAATTCCCGGACTGTAGCAGTAGGAGAGGAGCAGAAACTCTCTGCTCACCAAGACCTACCGCTCCAGCACCCCACGAGCCGCCCCACCGTGGCATGATGGGTCTGCGCAGTGGCGCTGCACCGCGCCTGCGGCGCGCGCCACGTAACCCATCTCAGGGGATGACCGTGCTGCCGTCAGTTCAGCTTGAGGTCGAAAGAATCGGTGGTGAGCTGACCCTGGCCGCTTGCATTGGTCCCCTTGTCGACTCCGACTTGGAGAAGGATGGTGACCGTAGTGCTCGATGGCTTGCCCTGGGCCAGCACCGTCGCCGTCGATCGCACCAGATAATCCTTGGCCACTGGCCCGACGAAGGGGATGTCCAGGTTAGAGCGCTTGGCACGCGGGACGTTCTGGTGTTGATCACCGGTCATGCCGGCCGCCAGTTGGACGTACCCGCGCGTATCCATCGTTATCCCAACGCTCTCGTTGGTCTGCATCGTCAGCGCGATGCGGCAGGACTTCTCTTCCTCGCTCTCCGGGACGGTCGGTCCCGTTGAGGCGACGAAACTATCGAATATCAATGTCATAGATTGACGGTCGTTCGAGATGCTCTTACCTATCGTGCCCTGGGGGCATCCTGTCCCTTCGTAGGCGATTGTGGCAATGCCGTTCGCCTGCGCGGGGTTCGATACGCACATCAGACCAACGATCATACCCGCCGCTGGCCATCCTAGTCTCTTTTTCATGCCTCCTCCTCTCCCGCTCCAGTTGGGCGGCCCTGTGCTCCTACCGTTTGCTGTTCCTATCACTCACCTGACTTATTTTGACGTGTAGCTATCAGCATCGCCTCCTTTCCCTCCCCTCGGCTTTCTTCCCCCAAGGGTTCGTAACCTCTCACCGCCTCCCCTTCTGTCGGTTGGGCTTTCGGAGAAGGGAAAAGGCCACCGTATTTTTAGAGAAACCCGCCTGACCGCGCAAACCCTGTCCTCAGTATTGCTTGACCCGACTCCAGTATGACGCTTGTGCCTTTAGCTCTCTTGCCGTTCGCTGTAAACCTCTCTCTCCTATTTCCAACAACGGAAGGATGTTGTTGTCCGGTAAATTAAGGATTTCCGGATTCCCACAACTAAGCGCTAGCCGGACGGGCTCTCCAGCCTTGCGCGTTCCACCCCCCTAGGACGGAAAGAAAACTCCCAGTACACGCACTCTGAGGGTCTCGGAGTCGATGGACAAAACGACGCCGCGCCGGCGCTAACTCCTCATGCTTGCAGGCCTGCGAATACTGGTCGTTTCATGCAAGCAAGCATTGTCTGCATCGGCCCCTTGATTTTTCTACGATTTTTCATCACCACAGGTGACAGACTCCCGCTTATCGGACATGACAGAGGTCCTTGAGACGCGACAGGGGTTGGCCCCTGCACTATCAACGCGGGTACTCTTTATTCCCAGAGTTTTTCTGACGAAGGTGGCTCCTCCTCCCTGAACCTCTACGAGCCACCACGGAGAAGGAGAATAGGCGTGCTGACAGGCTTATGCCCGGTTGCCAGCCAGGCGGGCACCGCGGGCGTCCCAATCGACCCACACGAGCCCAATGCAATTCAGCCTTGACAACCGGAATCAACTATGGGATAGACCTGAGCATTCACAGCACGAGTATCCCTGATAGCAGGGCGGGCTGTGAGTACCGAAATGGGGAAGGGAAGGAGGACAGGCCAAATCCTGGGAGACCAGGGATGGAAAGCCGATGGGACTTATCCATTTGGGGCGTTAGACGCGGCAGACACGAGAGCGAAGTCTCACTCGTCCGTGCCAGACACATCACCAAGGACCATAAGTTGGCCGGGTTGCCGGCCGTGACTCCCGTGAGAGTTACAGGCGGTGCCCGGCCTTTGTGTTCTCAGCACGGCAGCTGGCCATCTATGGTCGCTAACACGGTTCCCCAACTCTCGTGGTCTAGTGATTCTCGGGGGCCTCGGAGGCCATCACACTGCCACGCACGCGGCTTGGAGCCAATGATGTCTATCCGCCTGGTCATAGCCGATAACTATCCCCTCATTCTCGACGGGTTGGAGAACCTCTTTCGTCTAGAGCCCGATATGGCGGTGCTGGCCCGTTGTCGCGATGGCGGGGAGACCTTGCGAGCGGTGCGCCAGCACCAACCAGATATCTTGATCCTTGATCTCCGCATGCCGAGAAAGGATGGCTTGGCGGTCCTCCAGGAGCTGCACGAGCAGAAGCTGCCCACGCGGGTGGTGGTCTACGCGGGGGAGCTCAGCGAGCGCGAAGCCCTCACCGCTCTGCGCCTCGGGGTGAAAGGCATTGTGCTCAAAGAGATGGCCCCACAACTGCTGGTACAGTGTGTCCGTAAGGTCCACGCCGGCGGTCAGTGGCTGGAGCGCCAAGCCACGGGCCGCATCCTGGACAAATTGTTTCAGCGTGAGGCCGGGGCGCGCGCACTCACCGGGGTGCTGACGCCCCGGGAGATAGAGATCGTACAGCTGGTGGTCAGCGGCCTGCCCACGAAAGCAATTGCCAAGGAATTGTACATCAGCGAAGGGACGGTCAAGAGTCACCTGCATACTATCTACGACAAACTCCACCTCGCCGGTCGCCCGGCCTTGCTCCGCTTCGCCCAGGACAACGGGCTGGTCTGACCCCCCGACACGAGCGCTTCCCTCCTATATCGCCCAGATATAGAAAACTCGACCTTCCACGGTATAGAAAAATCTACCCTTCCGATCAATTGTAACTCCTGGTGTCCTCCTCTAGAGTCCACTCATGGAGAACGTCCCGGGGGCTGTGGACAGACGGCAGGCACGGCGCTATCGCGTTGCGCTCCCCATAGAATTAGAACACGGAACGGGCCTCACCCGTGACATCAGTGCCTGCGGTGTCTTCTTCGCGACGGACGCGTCGTTTCCTGTAGGTGTAACAATCAGTTTGTCTCTCGTACTGGAATACGCAGACCTCGATGGCCCGGTGCGGCTCCCGTGCCAGGGAGAGGTCGTACGGGTCGAGCGGTACGAGGGCAACGTCGGTGTTGCTGTTCGCTTCACGGCGTATTGGTTTGACCTCCAGGGGCAGGGGTACCCGAGTCTTGGACAGTCCGCGGTGTTCCCGGATTTCGTCTCCTCTCCGGCTTTTCGTCAGGACGGGCTTGGTGCGGGACGGAGAAAGTTGCGGGAAGATGGCTGACAGCTGTCGAGAAAATTCACCATCTGTTCGGAGGAGACTTTCGTCTATCGCACTGGTGTGCGCTGCCGTGATGGCTCTTGTCGCTACGGCGGCGGTTGCCAAGCCGCCGCCGACGCCCACCCCTGGGCAGGCGAGCATCACGCTTACCAACTGTAGCGCCGAACTGTGCTACGCGAACAACACCAAGTGGACGCTGGCGAAGACACCCTCGACGCAGGACGTCACCTTGTTGCCAGATGATCCGCCGACAACAATCTCTTGGATTGTCACTGCGATGCGCGGTGACACCAGCGACAACATTCTTAGCGTGAACGGCGTCATCACTGTGACCAACACCGGCACGGCAAACGCCACCATTGGCAATATTGTTGTTAACCTGCAGACGAAGGTAGGATCGAAATGGGTCTCTGCCGCGGCAGACGTCGCCGATGCCACTAAGGGAGACGCTGCAACGACGGCGCAGATCTGCTCTGGAGGAAGCTCGGAGGGACTGTCGTCGTTTATCGAGACCTACGGCGCCTCTGGCAGCCTCGAATTTACAGACGCGGCCAATAACACCATCTTCTCCTTGGTCCCGCAGGTCAGCTTGGTTCCTGGTCAGTCGATAACTCTCCTCTACACCGCGAACTTCGATAACAGTGTGTTGAACCTCGTCGTAGGAACGCAGGTGCGAGCCGAGGCGATGGTGACCTTCGGCAACTCTGGCTTGCGCGGTGGCAGCGGCGCGACCTGTAACAACATTGATGTCAACGGCGACGGCACGAGCAACTCAGACGAAGCCAATGTCCGTACCGTCCCCTGCCGTGTCACCAAGACCATCCCACCGCTCAAGAACGGCAATGATACCGTCACGCTGAGCGATATGGAGAGTGACGTCACCGTGAGTGGGACCAGTGTATCGGTCAGTAACTTCACGACTGACATCACAAACAACTCGGGACTGGAGGATATCAGTGTAGACGGGACGTTTTCCGTAAGCGTCGAGGCAAGTTGCGACCCGCCCGGCTCCGGCACTATCACCAATACGGCCCATCTCGACGGGACGAGTTGCTCCGTCACAGTCCAAGGGCCCCAGATCGGGACCAACCCCACTACCGGGGCGCCGATTTATCAGATGTACACTTTCCCCTGTGTCACGGGTGTTGATCTCGACGCGAGCGCAAACGTGGGCGTTTCATGCGAGGCGGAACCGCCACAAACACCGGACGCCTGTACCTACACCCAGGGGGGGTACGCGGGCCCAGGCGCGCCAGGACAGCTGTTCAACAGCAACTACCTCACAGTGTTCTCCAGCGGGCTGACGATTGGCATCGAAGATAACGCAGGGCCAAGGCACGACGCCAGCTGGACGGGCGACGTCACTGGCAGGAGTGCGCTTAAAACGTACATCGGCGGGGGAGGACCGTCTGGAGCGCTGACTGCTGACACCTCAAACGCGACCAGCGTCAGTGGTGGCACTTTGGCGAAGCAGGAGGCGACACTCACGCTGAACATTGGGTTCGACACCGCGGGTCTTCTTCCAAACGGCTCCCAGGGGTTTGACGATCTCACGCTCTGCAACCTCGTGGAGGGCAGCGCGATCGGTTCATTTACGCTTACTACGGCTCAGGCTGCTGCACTCAACGGCATGTCGGTGTCCCAGGTGCTGGCGGACACCAATAATGCGCTCGGCGGCAACCCGTTGCCGCCGTACGTAGGCTCCTTCGGTAACCTGAACCAGCTCGTGACTGCGTTGAATGAATCCTTCGATAACTGCACGGCGAGTTCGTTCGCTACTGCGAACCTCTGCCAGCCCTAAAGGCTTGAACTGAGGTCAGCGAGGGACCCCGGAGCACTCTGGGGTCCCTTTTTTTGCCAGGAGACGCGGAAGTGGGACTGAGCCCTTCGACTCCGCTCAGGGCGAGCTTCGCCAAGCACAAGACAAGCCTTGCGAAGCCCAACGTCACAGGACCAAGGCAAAGTGAAGAAAAAGCGGAGGAAAAACTTCTGCTTATGCGGTATTAGGGAGCAACGGAGCAGAAAACCCGGTTAAGAGATTACGTTCTAGGTATTTTTTGGACTCAAATAAGACACCTTTGTGGAGAGCGGCAAAAGTCCACGCAAAAGTCCCTCCTTTTGCCACTAATTTTTGCTACTCAAAAACCTCTGAGAATCCGCATGGCGGCAGAATTTGCAAAACTGTTAAGTTTTGCAGCGATCAGAGGACGATGTTGTTCTGAAAAAGCGTTCAGCGTAGCAGTCGCTTCAAAACTTGCAGCGTTGCTTAAGTGAGTTTTCTGTTCCAATGATCCCCACTACCCACTTCCAGCTCCAGCAGCCACTCGCTGAAGCCTGGGGGCAACGGACGACCTCCAGATCGGATGCTCGCGTCTATGGTGTGCCGGTGCGAGCACTCAATGCAACCTTTCCCCCCAAGTACTTTGCCTCCGCAGGACGTGGGATCAGCGTCTACACCCATGTCTCGGATCTGTGGATTCCGTTCTACACGCCAGTCTCACCTAATGTGCAACTCTTAAGCGGCTGATCCATTGAGCAGCCTCTCGGTAGAATAGCGGGTACCACACCAGCTCTTCGCCAAAGGAGGCCGCCAATGGATCGGGATGAGTTTATCATTACTGTCTACTGTTTGATCTGTGAGCACTACCAAAGGATCAAGCGTGCCTTCCCGTTGCGGCGGGGCGGTTTTGCGCCCGCGCTGACAGACGAAGAGGTGATCACGAGGGAAATTTGTGGCGCATACTTCAAGCTGCACACCGACAAAGACCTCTTTGCCTACTTTCGCACGCATTATGCCCACTTCTTTCCCCAGCTGACCGAGCGCACCCTGTTCGTCCGCCAAGCCGCCAATCTCTGGCAGGTCAAAGCGACGATTCAGCCGCGGCTGACGCAGGTGAGCGGCCAAGCCGCCGACCCGATGCAGATCATTGACACCCTGCCCCTGCCAGTCTGTGGCTACATCCGGAGTGGTCGGGACCGTTGCTTCAAGCCCGTGGCCGACTCTGGGCACTGTGCCGCCAAGCAACTGAATTACTACGGCTTCAAACTGGGCCTGCGCATCACGCGATGTGGGATGATTACCGGCTTTCCGTTGTTGCCCGCCCGGCCTCACGACATCCGCTTGTTGGACGACTTGGTCGAGGGCTTTGCGGGCTTGATCCCCGCCGCTAAGGGCTTTATCGACGCTTTCCGGCAGGCCCTGCTGGCCGAGCGACACGGCGTCGTCGTGATGACGCCTCCGCGCAAAGGGATGACGACGCCTCACAGTCCGACTCTGCTCAAGCTCTGCGCACGGGTGCGCAAGGGAGTCGAAACGGTCGGCTCGCACCTGACCGAACGTTTTGCCGTGGCCCGCATTCGCGTCCATGATCTGTGGCACTTCCACCATCGCCTCATTCGCAAAGTCCTGGCCCATACCGTGGGCGTGTTCGTCAATCTTCAACTGGGGCGGCCTCCGCTAGATCTCGATGGGCTCCTAGCAGGGTAACCCAGAAAAGAGTCGCACATTAGGGGTGCTTTACTTTTGCGCGGTTCGTTCTCGTTGCCAAGTCCGGAAGCGGTCCGCGCTCTTTTTTATCTGCTCGCCCAACTGAATGAGCAACTCGCCGTTGCCGTAGAGAATGAAAGCCGCCGCCGCGGCCACACCAATGAGAAAGCCAAAGAGGAACATAAATGGAACCCTCCTGAAAATGCCTGTTCACCCTTCGACAAGCTCAGGGCGAACGGAGAAGGTCTTTACCTCGTGAAGAATCTCCCGCTCAGGCTGAGCCTGTCGAAGCATGAATCTTCTCTTATGAAGCCATGGCTTTGATTGCCGCGATGATTTGCGGAATTGCAATCCCAGCCTTCTCCTGAATAATGAAATCGGCAAGCCGGTCAGTCAAGTCTGTCCGCTCAAGATTGATCTCGATCACCTGAGCACCAGCCTCTTTAGCGACCCGAGGGATGTCAGCCGCAGGGTAGACGACGGCTGAGGTGCCAATCACCAGTATCAAGTCACAACTCTGCGCCTCTTCCTGGGAGCGGGACAAGGCATAGAGTCGGATGGCTTGGGCTGCACGTTCAATCAGGTCTTGCATGTGAATTCCTCCGTCGTGTCAGGCAGAAAACTGCGTACCGCCTGCAGAAAAGCTACGGGATGATCGAGAAAGACGTGGTGTCCGGCCTCAGGAATCTCCAGCCCGTGAGCCTGCGGACAGAGCGCCACCATCTCGGCCAGCGTTGCCGTGGAGAGATTCTGACTCTCACTCCCTCGCAGGAACAGGGCTGGGCAGGTGAGGTGAGGCAAACGGGAAGTGAGATCTCGCGGCTCACGGGTCAGCGTGGCACGATCAAACTTCCGGGAAAGACGGCCGTCTGGCAACTGGCACACACTGTGTCGCGCGATATCATGGAGCAGTGAGACCGGCACACGCGTTTCTGGCGGGAGCAGCCGGAAACGGCGGAGCAGGTCCTCCTCATCCTGGTAGATCGGTGCAGGAAAGTGGCTCAAGAGCCGCAGGCGGCGGCTCTGACGCAGACGAAAGCCCATATCGACCACCACCAGTGCTCGCAAAGCTTCGGCATGGGCGCTGGCGTAAGTCAAGGCAATAAAGCCGCCCAGGGAATGACCCAGGAGAATGAGGGGAGCCAGACCGAGCCTGGAGATAAAGTCCTCCAGGTCAGCGACGTAGTCTTCGATCTCATAAGCAGGTGGTGTGATCCAGGCACTGTCGCCATGCCCACGCAAGTCGAGCGCGAGCACCCAATAAGCGCGCGCCAGGTCCGCAGTAAGATGCTCCCACCAGTGTGCGTGTGCCGAACCGCCGTGCAGCAGCACTAGCGGTGGGTTTGTCGCGGTTCCCCACTCGAGATAATGCAACTCCGTCTGCTGAACTCTGATGCGGTGACTGCGGGGAGAGGTGCACTGAGGCTGGAGTGTCATCATGATCGCAAGAGTGAAAAAAGTCGCTTCTTCCTACGCGCAGATATTTCTTCTAGCACGTTAAAACTCTCGGCGCACACTCTAGTATACAAAAATGTCGTAACTATAATGAAGTCTATGATAAACAAGAAGATGAAGTTTAGTATCTGGTACGTTTTTGTGGCGGTGTGGGGCGTATTACTGCTGCACCGCTTATGGATAGAGACCGCTCAGATCGAGCAAATTCCTTACAGCCAGTTCGAAACCTATCTCAACGAAGGCCGCATTGCTGAGGTCCAGGTCAGCCAAGATTACATTCAGGGGAAATTGAAAGATCCCCAGGAAGGCCACCCTCAGCAGTTTGTGACCATCCGGGTCCCGCCCGAGTTGGCAGACAAGTTGGCAGCTCATCAAGTGCAATTTTCCGGTGAGGTCGAAAACACTCTCCTGCACGAGGTGCTGTCCTGGGTACTGCCAGTGCTGCTCTTCTTTGGCATCTGGATCATCTTGATGCGCCGCTTTGCTCAGCGTGACGGCCTCGGCGGCGGCTTCATGGCTATCGGGAAAAGTAAAGCCAAAATCTACATGGAGAAAGAAGTCAAAGTCTCTTTTGCTGACGTCGCTGGTGTCGATGAAGCGAAGATCGAACTGCAAGAGATCATCGAGTTTCTTAAAACCCCGGAAAAATTTCGCCG
Source organism: Deltaproteobacteria bacterium (assembly GCA_016200595.1). GTDB lineage: Bacteria > Desulfobacterota > Binatia > Bin18 > Bin18 > JACQEL01. Next base: position 9,910 of record JACQEL010000518.1, on the reverse strand, counting down.
TCTCGGCGGCAAAATTCCTAAGGGCATTCTGCTGATCGGCCCGCCAGGGACGGGAAAAACCTTGCTCGCCAGAGCGGTGGCAGGCGAGGCCGGAGTGCCCTTCTTTTCCATCAGTGGCTCAGAGTTTGTCGAGATGTTTGTGGGAGTCGGCGCAGCCCGAGTGCGCGATCTGTTCGTCCAAGCCAAAGAGAAGGCGCCCTGTATTATCTTCATTGATGAGTTGGATGCGTTAGGCAAAGCGCGCGGGATGGGACCGATCGGGCACGAAGAGCGTGAACAGACGCTGAATCAACTCCTGGTCGAACTCGACGGCTTCGATGCCCGCTCAGGAGTCATCTTAATGGCAGCAACCAACCGCCCGGAGATTCTCGATCCCGCCTTGCTGCGAGCCGGACGTTTTGACCGCCAGGTGCTGGTGGATCGGCCTGATAAAATCGGCCGTCTCGCGATCCTGCGGTTGCACGCCCGTGAAGTGCCCTTGGTAAACCTGGCGGACTTAGAAATGGTTGCAGCCATGACCCCCGGGTTTGCCGGCGCAGACTTAGCCAATCTGGTCAATGAGGCGGCGCTCTTAGCGGTACGGCGCGGCAAGGAGCAGGTGGGACTGTCGGAACTGCAAGAGGCCGTCGAGCGCGTGATTGCCGGTCTCGAGAAGAAAAATCGGGTGCTGAACAAACACGAGAAAGAGCGTGTGGCCCATCATGAAGTGGGGCATGCCCTGGTGGCGGTGGCGCTGCCCGGCGCAGATCCGATCCAGAAGATCTCGATCATCCCGCGTGGTGTCGCGGCCTTAGGGTATACGTTGCAGTTCCCCACTGAGGACCGTTTCTTGATGACCAAATCGGAGTTGGAAAACAAAATCGCGGTACTGTTGGGCGGGCGGATCGCTGAAGAGTTGATCTTCCAGGAAGTCTCGACCGGCGCGCGCGATGATTTGTTAAAGGCGACCGACATCGCTAAGAGCATGATTAAAGCCTACGGCATGAGCGAAAAACTCGGACAGATCAATTTCGACCGTGATCATCAGCCCTTCTTTTTGCAAACCGGACAACCTCAGACGAACGGGGACTACAGTGAAGAAACGGCGCGAGAAATCGACTGCGAGGTCCGCCGCATCATCGACGGGCAGTACGTCCGTGCGCGCGCGCTCCTGAGCGCGCAACAAGAGATCTTACGTGAGGCGGCCACCGCGTTGCTGAATAAAGAGGTCATCACCGGTGAGGAATTAAAAGCTATTGCCGACCGAGCGAATTCACCGCTGACTCAGCGTCGGGAAGATGACATCACCGTACACTAACGGTGCTTTTTAAGAAGGAAACGGGGTGCAAGGGTGCGGCAGCAAAGGAAAAGCGGCAGTGGTGGCATTTGCTCATCTCTGCTCAGAGGAGGACTATTATGGTACGCGTGAGACCCTGGAGTTGGGTCCTGTGGGCACTGGTCTCCCTGCCCGTCGGGTGGGCAACCGTCTATGGTCAGGATACCCCCCCCACGAGTGACCAGGTACAGGAAGAATTCTTTGAGTATCGTCTGCGGCCGGGAGAGTCGCTCGGCGAGGTTGCTCGTGTCTTTCACCTGCCAGCCGAGGAGTTGGCACGTCTCAACCGCATTGCCGATCCGACTCGGCTACAGGCCGGCCAGGTCTTGAAAGTGCCGAACGTTTTTGCCCGCCAGACCGTACAGGCCCAGGCAGAGCGCGATCGTCTTTCAACCGAAAAAAACCAGCTTGCGGCCACCTTGGCAGAGCACCAACAGAAGTCAGCGGTCCTGGAAACGCAGCTCAATAGCCTGAGAGAAGACAAAATCGCGCTGTCGCGTGAGCTGGCAACTATCCTGCAGTGGAAGCAAGGAGTGCTTGTTCTTGCGGTTGGGTTTTTAGGGGTCTTGCTCTGGAGCTTGAAGCTGAGAGGAGAGCGGGCACGGTTAGCGCGCCACCTGACTGCCCTGACCCAGGAAAACACCGCCCTGAATACCGCCAAAGACAAATACCGGCAAGCGGTCGCACAGTTAGAATTCCGCTACCAGAAACTGGTGAGCAACCGCACCCCGGTCTCTCCCCCCTTCGTGCAAGAAGGGGTGGATTCGCTGGCCCGGGTCTTTAGCGAGGGCGCGACGCACTTGGAGCAGATCCTCACCAGCATCACGACGGAACGAGAACGCGAGGAGCAAATCCTCCGTACGGAACAAAAGGTCTTCACCGCGGTGTTTCATCCCGTGCGCGGCTTGCGGCAGCGCAATGGGTTGAAATATCACGAAGTGTAAATTTCTGCCGTCGAAAACCAGCATGGGCTTGTCATTCTGAGGCCGCTGGCCGAAGAATCTCATAGAACACCGGAAAGGGGGCGAGATTCTTCGCCTCCGCGCTGCTCCGGCTCAGAATGACAGGCGTTGCTTGTTTGCTTGCAAATTGCACTACTCCCAAATTGCCCCGGCCGCTTGCATTCTTCCTCGGGCAGTGCTTTAGAAAAGCAACTCTGCACTCAGGAGCGAATCATGCCAAAAGAACCTTTTACTATAGCCATCCCCGAGGAAACCTTGACCGATTTGCGCGAGCGTCTGGCCAGAACGCGCTGGTCCGGCGACTTTGCCAATCCGCAGTGGGAGTACGGGACCAATCGCGATTACCTCTCGTCCCTGGTGGACTACTGGTTGCGCGGTTACGACTGGCGCGCGCATGAGCGTGAGATGAACACTTTCTCTCACTACAAGGCCACCATCGAGGACATTCCCATCCACTTTATCCATGAACCAGGCAAAGGTCCCAAGCCACTGCCCCTGATCCTCAGCCACGGCTGGCCCTGGACATTCTGGGATTTTCACAAAGTGATCCGGCCACTGGCCGACCCGGCGGCCTTTGGTGGCGATCCTCAAGATGCCTTTGACGTGGTTGTGCCCTCACTGCCGGGCTACGGCTTCTCCACCCCGCTCACTAAACCGGGCATCAACTTTTGGCGCACGGCGGACCTGTGGGTCACCTTGATGCAAGAGGTCCTGGGCTACAAAAAGTTCGCCGCTCAGGGCGGGGACTGGGGCGCGTTAATTACCGCGCAGCTTGGCCACAAGTATGCAGACCGGCTGATCGGTTGCCACATGAACCTGATGGCGCCGCTGAATGTCTTTCTCGGCGGCCTGCCCGAAGCTGCGGAGTACGGGCCGGACGAGAAGAGTTGGTATGAAAAGAATACGCACTTCTTTACCGCCGAAAGTGGCTACTCGGCGCTGCAAACCACCAAGCCGCAAACCGTCGCCTATGCGCTCAACGACTCACCGGTCGGCCTCTGTTCGTGGATTCTAGAGAAGCGTCGCACCTGGAGTGACTGCGGGGGCGATGTCGAGAAGCGTTTCAGTAAGGATGACCTTTTGACGACGATGACCCTCTACTGGATCACGCAGAGTTATGGCACCTCGGCCCGTTATTACTACGAAGCCATACACAATCCCTGGCAGCCGGCGCATAATCGCACGCCAGTGGTAGAAGCGCCGACCGGCATCGCGGTGTTCTTGCAGGAAGTCATCTTGATGCCGCGGCGGTGGGCCGAGCGGTATTATAACTTGCAGCGCTGGACGGTCATGCCTTTGGGCGGGCACTTTGCCCCGATGGAAGAACCGCAGCGGCTGGTCGAAGATATTCGCGCATTTTTCCGGCCGCTACGGGGATAGAGGCGCCCTCAAGCTGTGTACCTCTAGACCTGCTTCTGATAGGCTTGCTTCTGCTCGCCTCCCGTTGTAATGGCTCATAAGGCTAGGAGAGGATAGCGAGTCCTATGCGGCCGTGTTCCAACTTCTGGTTAAGGTCGTGAGTACGCTCATCTTTTCCGAGCGTTCACGGCAGGCCTGAAAGAAATGGTCAACAAGTAGTTTAAGGAGGCCTTCGAGCGAGAGTAAAATTTTTTGCTAGGCGTTATACTCGATCAATATAGGGAACCTAAATGAGATGTGTCGGAAAGATGCGGTGTTCGCCCTTCGACTGCGCTACGCTACGCTCAGGGTGAACGGTTTTCGGTGCCCGTTCGTGCTGAGCCCTTCGACAGGCTCAGGACAGGCTACACCCGTAGGGTGAAGTCGAAGCATGAACGGCGGGCGCCACAAATGATTTAGGAGAACTATATAATGCTGCCAGACTCTTACTCAGCTCCAAGAGAAGAAAGGTCATGACTCTCCTGCAACCGATGACAAGCGACAGTGCGACCCCGCAAAACATGACCTCGACGAAGGTGCTGGCCATACGAAACGGCAGTGTCCTTGACCAACGCGATTGGCTCGCGTCCGAGGAACCTTTGGAGATTCGCGTGCAAGGCCGTGGTCAGGAGTTCGTGAGCGTCGCCGTTACCATGCGGACGCCAGGCCATGATCACGAATTGGCGGTTGGCTTCCTCTACACAGAAGGGCTGATTCGTTCACGCGACGAGATCGTCGCCATCGAGGCGGACGGTCTGCGGCGAGACGGTCGCCCGTGTAATGTGGTGAGTGTGCAACTTGCTCATTCCTTTGATTCAGCTCGGTTGAAACGAAATTTCTATGCTACCTCTAGTTGCGGCATCTGTGGCAAAGCCTCACTTGAGCAGATTGCCGTGCATTGTCCACCGGTTGCTCCCGGTCCAGTCCTCGCTCGCTCTGTGCTTGTCACTCTCCCAACCACCCTCCGCTCAGCACAGCAGGTCTTCGAGCAGACGGGAGGGCTCCACGCCTCAGGCTTATTCGACGTGGCTGGGCGACTGGTGTCGCTGAGAGAAGATGTTGGCCGGCATAACGCGGTCGATAAGTTAGTCGGTCAAATGGTGCTCGCGGGGAAATCTTCTCTAGCCGATCACATTTTGCTCGTCTCTGGCAGGACCAGTTATTGCTCTCGATAGTTAATGGCAGATAAGGAGCGTGTTATGAAGCGGTCATACGTCCGACTCACTGAGCCTCTCGTGCGTGAGCAGGGTCGCCTACGTCCCGCGACGTGGGATGAGGCGCTTGCCCGCGCCGCTCAGGGCTTTCAGACGGCTGTCGCCCGGCGCGGACCTCAGACGTTCGGACTGTTCAGCTGCTCAAAGGCCACTAACGAGACCAACTTCATGGCCCAGAAGTTTGCTCGGTTGGTCATCGGCAGCAATAACATTGACAGTTGTAACCGCACTTGACACGCACCGAGTGTCGCCGGTCTGGCGGCAGTTTTCGGTGCTGGAGGCGGCACCAGTTCCTATCGGGAGATCGAAGAGACCGATCTCATTCTCCTGTGGGGCTCGAATGCGCGCGAAACGCACCCCATCTTCTTTCATCACCTGCTGAAAGGGGTGCATAACGGGGCGCGGCTCTATGTTATTGACCCACGCCGCACGAGTTCGGCGCAATGGGCTGATGCCTGGCTCGGTCTGGATGTTGGTTCAGATATTGCCTTAGCTAACGCTATGGGACGCGAGATTATCGCTGCAGGGCTGGTTAACGATACCTTCATTGCGCAAGCCACGGATGGGTTCGAGGAATACCGTTTGGCCGTCGAGCCTTACACGCTCGACTATGCCGAGCGCGAAACCGGCGTTCCCGCGGCGCTGATCCGCGAGGTCGCCCATGCCTACGCTGACGCGGACCGCGCTATGATCTGTTGGACTCTAGGCATCACTGAGCACCACAATGCCGTGGACAACGTCCTGGCCCTCATCAACTTGTCGCTGCTCACCGGTCATGTCGGCCGCTACGGCTCGGGACTTAATCCTCTCCGCGGGCAGAACAATGTGCAGGGCGGCGGCGATATGGGGGCGCTGCCGGACCGGCTGCCCGGCTTCCAGCAGGTCGAAGATGACGCCCTGCGCGCGAAGTTCGAAGAGGTCTGGGGAAAGAAGATTCCCCCCAAACGCGGGTGGCACCTCAGTGGCATGTTCGAGGCGATGGAGCGGGGCGAGCTGACGACCTTGTACATCATCGGCGAGAACCCAGCGCAGTCAGAAGCCGACGCCGCCCATGCCCTGCACCTGCTGAAAGGTCTTGAGCATCTTGTCGTTCAGGACATTTTTCTGACTGCTACTGCCGAGATGGCCGACGTGGTGTTGCCAGCGGCGGCTGGCTGGTGTGAAGCCGAAGGGACCGTCACGAACAGTGAAAGACGCGTCCAGCGTGTGCGCAAAGCCTTGAATCCGCCCGGGCAGGCTCGCGATGACACCACCATCATCTGCGACCTTGCTCGTCAACTCGGATATGATTGGGGACACCCCACCGCCGAAGATGTCTGGAACGAAGTGCGCCGGCTGAGCGCCAACCATGCCGGTATGAGCTATCGACGCCTCGAAGAACTGGGAGGCATCCAATGGCCCTGCTATGACGAACACCACGCTGGCTCGCCATTCCTGCACGGCCGTCTCTGGGAAGAGCCCGTTCGTGGTCCTCGGGCTCCATTCCTTGCCGTTGAGCACGACCCACCGGTGGACCGGCTCGACGGCGTCTACCCCATCCGGCTCACGACCGGCCGCCGACTGGATTCGTACAACACTGGCGTCCAGAGCGGTGGCTACCGCTCTCCTCTGCGACGTGGGGAAACGCTCGATCTCTCGCCTGAGGATGGGGGGCGATATAGCATCAACGAGGGGGAACACGTGCGGATCTCCTCACGCCGTGGGTCAATCGTCGCCCCGGTTCGCTACGATTCTTCGTTGCGCCCCGGCTTGGCGTTTATGACACTTCACTTTCCCGATGAGGTGGATACGAATCAACTGACCATCGACGCCACAGACCCGAAGTCTGGAACAGCTGAATTCAAGGCCACGGCGATTCGCATCGAGAAAATTGAGCCGATCGGTGGCCACCTGGCCGCGCCTCTGAAAGACGTGCGGCCGGCGGAACAACCCGATTGAGGTAATGACGGAGAAGCATCTATGGACCTACGATTGCGTGCAACCCCACCACATGCGACTGAGCGAGCGGCGGTAGACGCCGTGCTCGGACCGCCCGAGTCTGGTTGGGTAGGCGGCGTCCGACGCTCTGAAAGTGACGGTCACGTCGCCCGCGGTGGCCACGACATGCGCACCCGCCGGCACCTCTTGTTGCCAGCGTTGCACGCAGTGCAAGATCGTCTCGGCTGGATCAGTCCTGAGGCGCTCAACTACATTTGCCAGCGGCTCGATATTCCACCGGCCGAAGCTTATGGCGTCGTAAGTTTCTACGCGCTTCTTTCCTTGTCGCCACAGCCTCCTGTGGTGGCGCATGTATGCGACGACCTTGCGTGCCTGACGAAGGGAGCGGGCGCGATTTGTGCCGAACTCGAACGCACTATCGGGCCAGCCGGTACTCCCAGCGCTGACAGTCGCGTGACCTGGCATCGTAGTCCCTGCCTTGGGCTGTGCGAGCAGGCACCAGCAGCGCTCATCCTGGCCGCTGGAGATTCTCCACACACGCAGACACTGTCGTCCATTAGAGCTGCTGACGTGGTCACTGCTCTCAGGAGCGACCACGCGGCGGAGACCATTCCGATGATTTTGCCTCAGGCTGGTGATACTGGACTTCGCCTACTGCGACGAGTCGGCGTTGTTGATCCCACGAGCCTGGACTCGTACCGCGCCCACGGCGGTTATACTGCCCTCCGCCGCGCCTTGGAACTTGGACCAAGCCGGGTGATTAGAGAGGTGACTGACTCGAAACTGCTCGGTCGAGGAGGCGCGGCGTTCCCCATGGGTCGCAAATGGGAAGCAGTTGCTCAGGCGGCCATACATCCTCACTATCTGATTTGCAATGCCGATGAGTCGGAACCAGGGACTTTCAAAGATCGTATCCTTATGGAAGAGGATCCGTTTGCGTTGCTCGAAGCCATGACCATCGCCGGGTTCGCAACTGATTGCCAACAGGGCTACCTGTATATTCGTGGAGAATATCCGCATGCCCGGGAACGGCTCGCAGGGGCAATCGCTCAGGCTCACGCCCGTGGCTTTCTGGGTGAAAATGTGATGGGGCATGGGTTTCGCTTCGACATCGAACTCCGCCGGGGTGCGGGCGCTTATATTTGCGGCGAAGAAACCGCGCTCATGAACTCGATTGAGGGATATCGGGGTGAACCTCGCAATAAGCCACCTTTCCCAGTGCAGGTAGGGTTGTTCGGCAAACCGACAGTCATAAACAACGTAGAAACTTTGGTGAACGTGCTGGATATCGTGCTGCACGGCGGTCTTGCCTTTGCCGCTATCGGCACGCCAGGCTCCACTGGCCCCAAGTTGTTCTGCGTATCTGGTTGCGTCACGCGACCCGGCCTCTACGAGGTCCCCTTCGGTGTGACTCTCCGCGAGTTGCTTGCCCTGGCGGGTGGCGTGCGCGACGGAGGTTCTTTACAGGCTGTGCTCCTGGGCGGAGCGGCGGGTTCGTTCGTTACCCCCGACCAACTGGATACACCGCTGACCTTTGAAGGAACACGTACGATTGGAGCAAGTCTTGGTTCGGGTGTCGTAATGGTTTTTGATGACACGGTAGACCTCAAGGCCATCGTGCTGCGGATTGCGGCTTTCTTCCGCGATGAATCTTGCGGTCAGTGTGTACCCTGCCGGGTCGGAACGGTGCGACAACAAGAACAGCTCCAGCGCTTACTCACAGGTCACACCCTGAGTACGCTGCCGGAGGAGCTCACATTGCGCGCCGATATCGGGCAGGTTATGCGCGACGCTTCTATTTGCGGCTTAGTGCAAACCGCAGCCAGCGCCATCGAGTCCGCCTTAGCAAAGTTACAGCTCCTCACTCCATCGAGGGTATCATGACTGAGGCTTCTGCCGTCCGCTTCATCGAGTTGACGATCGACGGACAGTCTGTCCGCGTCCCGGAAGGGACAACCTTGCTCGAAGCGTGCCGTGGGCAGGGAATCGCGACGCCGACATTGTGCTACTTAGAGAATCTGACGCCGGTCAATGTCTGTCGAGTCTGTGTGGTAGAGCTCGAGGGCTCCCGGACGCTGGTGCCAGCCTGCTCGCGCCGTGCGGAAACCGGCATGGTCGTCCACACCGACTCGGATCGGGTACGCTTGAGTCGCCGGATGGTCCTGGAGTTTCTCGCGTCGTCTGTGGATCTCTCGCTCGCACCGGCAGTAGGCGAATACCTGCGCCGCTACAACGCTCATCCTGAGCGATTAGGACCACCAGCGGCGGGCAGTGAGCGAGATTTCCGCCCAGTTGGTCACCATCATCAACCGGACGGAACGACAGCAGAGACGGTCGCCCAACCGGTGAAGGTCGATAACGAACTCTACATCCGTGATTATTCCCGCTGCATCCTCTGCTACAAATGCGTGGAAGCTTGCGGCGTAGACGCGCAAAATACGTTCGCCATCGCTGTCGCCGGTCGCGGCTTTGACGCCCGTATTTCTACCGAGTTTGCCGTGCCGCTGCCTGAGTCCGCCTGTGTGTATTGCGGGAATTGTATCGGCGTCTGTCCCACCGGTGCTCTGATGTTCAGCAGCGAATACGAACTGCGTCAAACTGGCGCCTGGGACGAAGCCAAGCAAGCGCAGACTGATACGATCTGTCCGTATTGTGGTGTGGGGTGCACGTTAACGCTGCATGTGCAGGACAACCAGATTGTCAAAGTCACCTCGCCGTTAGATCACGATGTAGGCCACGGTCACCTGTGTGTCAAAGGGCGATTCGGTTGGCAGTTCGTACAGAATCGGACAGACCCGGCGAAGGAGTAGGAAGAGCCCTGTGTTGTGTAAGGGGGCCGGACCTTCGCAAAACAGTGGGGGTGATCAGGGAGTGATATGGCAAAGCCGCCGAAGTGTGTGAGTCGTACTGTCGTGTGGTAACTATTAGTCTTCTTTTCCCTATGTAAGCCAACGCCTGAAATATTTCTTTATTTCATTATGGAGAGTCGTGTGAAAAAGACGGTCAATATTACTATAAACGGTGAGCAGCACACGGACGAGGTTGAGCCACGTCTGTTGCTCGTGCATTACCTGCGCGATGTC
>JACQEL010000517.1 GCA_016200595.1 Deltaproteobacteria bacterium | reverse complement strand
GCGTTGGGATACATGTGGAACTCATAGGTCTTGCCGTACTTCTTGAGTTCCTGCTCATGTTGAGCCACCTGGGCTGGGGTGGGAGCTTGGTCCTCCTGGCCAAAGAGCCCCAGGAGCGGGCACGACAGGTCTTTGGTGTAGTCAATCGGCGCGACGGGTTGTTTGGGGGTCAGCTCTTCCGTTGTCATCACTACACGCCCCCCCCAGCAGTCTATAGCCGCGTCAACGCCTTTTACGCGACCTGCCACCAGGACAGTCTGACGTCCTCCAGAACAGGTACCGAAGACGCCTACCTTACCGTTGCTATAGGGCAACGAGCGTAGGTACTTCAGCGCTCCTTCGATATCGCCCACCACCTGGTCGTCCGGGACGCCGCCTGCCGCGCGGATTTTAGCGGCCACGTCCTCAGGAGTCCCGTGGCCGTCACGACAGTAGAGATTGGGACTGATGGTTGCATAGCCATGGTGGGCGAACTTGCGTGTGGCCTCTCGATACCACTCATCCCAGCCCGGCAGGTGGTGGATCAGGACCATCCCAGGAACCGGTCCGGTGCCCAGCGGTCGGGCAAAGTAGGCGTTGATGATATCTCCTTTACATCCCGGAATGGTGACGGTTTCCGCCAGCATCCCTTCATACATATTTGTCTGGTACATACAGGCACCCTCCTTTTTCAACTGGATGCTCATTGCTACGGTCGATGTTGCGCTTGTGTCCAGGAGCGGTTGAGTAGATAAAGAACTACACCACCCGTAGCAACCCGCACCGCGCCAGGTATGCTATGCAAAGCAGTGACGGAGGTCAACAATTGGACTGCTCTTTTTCTGTTAATGCAAGAGGATGAGGGGTAAACCTCCCTGTCCCTTGGCAATGATCCCCCGGGCATGGTAGAGAGGGACGAAACGTGAGGTGAGGAGGAATGTTATGCACAAACGGCGGGTACTGAGTCTTCTCGTACTCTTCTTCCTAGTGAGTGTACTATCCAGGTTAACTCCGGTCGCGGGCGAGAACAGTCTGGTCACTTTTACGGCTAAGCTCACGATTAAGACCGGCAAGGAACAGGAGTTCGAGACTACCATGAAGGCGATCGTTCCTCAGGTCCGGCAGGAGCCAGGAAATCGTGCCTATACCATGTGTCGGTCGAAAGAGAACCCGCGACTCTTCCTGTTCTTTGAAGAGTATGTCGATCAAGCGGCAATTGAGGCTCACCGTCAGCACTTGAAGGAATTGGGAGTCGATCTGGCTACTTTCTTGGACGGCGCCCCGGTATTGGAGTTTTACGAAAAACTCGCCTCCTAGAGCGGTCCCCTCTCCCCGTGGAGCCTTGATTAATCAAGGCTCCACATGGCGGGGGGAAAAACTCACGACCGAGAATCGGTTATTTCTTTGGCTGTCCAGCCTGGCGTCAGCCAACGCCGTCCGCCGGCCTCGACGAGTAATCCCTCGACTCCCGGAAAGCGCTGCAAGAGGGCAATCCCTTTGTGTTCTCCCAGAATGAGCAGGGCTTTACTCAAGGCCTCGGCTTGCGTCGCGTTTGGGGCAATAACACACGCCAGGAGATCTCGCCGTAGCGGTTCGCCACTGCGTGGGTCGATGACGTGGCCGTAGCGGTTGCCGTTTACCACAAAGGTCTGTCCGAGGCTGCCTGACACGGAAAGCGCTTCATCATGAAGCGTGATCAGGTCAGCGGTCTCGCCGTTCGGCTGTTGGACAAGTAAGTGCCATCCTTCGGCATCCGGCGGGGTGCCGAGTGCCCAGATACTACTTTGTCCGAAATCTAGCAGTGCCCGGGACAGGCCCTGCTTCTTCAGGAGATGAGTTAATTGATCGAGAGCGTACCCTTTGCCAATCCCGCCAAGGTCGATAGCCATGCCCGGTCGCATGAGGGCGATACGATCATGCGGCAGGAGCTTGATCTTTTCGCTGCCCAGGCGGCTCCGGGTTTGCCGTACAACCGCAGGAGAGGGCAGGGTATGAGTAGCTGCGGCCTGACGCCAGAGGGCCATCAGCGGTCCGACAGTGATGTCAAACGTTCTGTCCGTAGTCCGCCAATACGAAAGCGATAAGGCCAAGAGGTCAGCAACTTCTGGCGGAACGCTTTGGGCTCCGCGGCCGGCTTGGGCATTAAGTCGGCTGACCGGGCTGGTGGGCGAAAAAGTGCTCAGGAGAGCATCGAGGTGAGCAGCCGTGGCAAAAAGGGTAGCTATGGTTTGCCGACCTTGAGTTGTGTCGGTTTCACACAGGGTGATCTCCAGGACCGTGCCCATGACATACTGTCCATCGCTCATACAGCCTGCAACTGGTTGAGCAAAAACCAAGAGCGCGAAGCAGCACATAACAATACCGCTCCGCCAATCCGCACTCCGCAATCGGCACTCCGCAATTCTGCCAAGGTCTCTCACATCAATTCCCGCCCCTCTTCCGCCTTTGGTACCCGGGGTTGTCCACTCCGGTAGGTGTCCTGGGTCCCCACGAATACTGCCCAGAGGCTGACACACACCAACACCGCCAGGCTGCCCTCTAAAGTGACGAACCCAGCGATCTTGCCATAAGCGAAAAGGGGATGGACGAAGCGCACGAGCCAGCCGCTGCCTTCGTCTAACAAAGCGGCGAAAAAGGGTACGACAATGAACCACGGCTTGAGCTGCGCGCGCAAAGGGACGAAGAGCATGAGGTGAGTAAGGGTCAGCAGCAGAATGCCCATGGCGAAGAGGTGAAAGTGGGTAATTTCCAGCATACCCTGGTAACTACGTGGCGGGAGGAATTTTTCTTCTGAGCCGAGGTAATATTCGGTGACCGAGGCATAGGTCAGGCCCATCTTCTGGAAATAGAGCAGGGCATTGGTGAGCCACAGAATGGCTACGTACACGACAAAGAGCACGATGATGAGCTGCAGGAGCCGGTTCTTCGACCACTCACCGGTGATGACGAAACGCATGAGAATTATTGCCCTTCCTGGATGAGCACCTGAAACAGCGCTAACGCCTGGCGGACCGCGTTCGTTACCGCTTGTGACGATAACGTAGCACCGGCTATGCCATGGATGTTACGGTGCAGTTGCAGGTCAGGGCCAAGCGGCTGCTGGTCAAACTGCCGCAGCCAGCGCTCGGGTGGCAGGTAATCTTCCGGCTCATGAAACGCCAGAATCTGCACGCGCTGCACGATCGCGGCAGGTGAGAGCACGATGAGAAAAGTGCCGGGGAGCGTGCGCACCGTGCGGGTACTGAGAAAGGCGTAGCCGAGCACCTGCTCACCTTTGTAGCCGATGTAGACCGTGGTTTGCTTGGACTCTAAGGGAGCAGTGGCGAGGGCCGTCACCCGTTGCGCTTGCTCCTCGGAGAGGGTAAACGTTCGTGTCGCCACGCGCTCGGCTTCAGGGAAAGCGAGCGCCAAGGCTTCCTCGCGTGAGTGCAGCACCGTCGCCTGAACCGGGAGCTCCACCAGTACCACAGACACTGTGACCACGAACGTGAGAACGCTGCCCAGCCTCGCTTGCCAACCCACACTGCACCTCGCGCACAATAGAGAACCTTCAGGATGAAATTGAAAATCATTTTCAATTTCATTTGTCAAGCAGGCGTTGTTGCACAGGTACAGCGGACACGGTAGGATCGAACATCTCTAAGCAGACCCCGGTGGAGAGGTGGCCGAGTGGTCGAAGGCGCTCGCCTGCTAAGCGAGTGTACGGCTAATAACCGTACCGCGGGTTCAAATCCCGCCCTCTCCGCTCTTCATT
>JACQEL010000516.1 GCA_016200595.1 Deltaproteobacteria bacterium | reverse complement strand
GCCATGACCATCAAGGCCGAGGCATGGCTGAGATCGGCGTGGTACATGTCAGAGGCGAACTGTTCAGCTGCAAACTTCCAGTTACACTTGAGCACCCACTTGTGCATCCCACCGATCACTTCGGTTCCGCCGTCGGTCCGATCGAAGGCCGCGTCCAGATACCACTTCATGTCGCCGAGATAGTCCGCGAAGCTCGGTGCGTGCTCGTTCCACGTCCCGAAGATCAGCCCCTTATAGTTCTCGATGCGCGGCACCCGCGTCGCCCCCCAGGCGTTTTTGTCTAACTCGTAGTGATACCCATCCTTCTCACGCGGCACTGAGACCAGATTGCCGCCAAGGTCGTATGTCCATCCGTGGTATGAGCACATGAACGCCTTGGTGTTTCCACCGTCCGCGCGGCAGATACGCATCCCGCGATGCCGACACTGGTTGAGAAACGCAGCCACCGAACCGTCCCTCTGGCGCACAATCAGCACCGGGTCTTCGGCCATGTAGGTGCTGAAAAAATCGCCGGCCTTGGGAATCTGGCTCTCGTGGCACAAGAACAGCCAGCAGCGGGCGAAGATGCGCTCCAATTCAAGCTCGTAGATGTCTGGGTCCTCGTAAATGCGCGGGCTGAGCACGCCGGTGCGATCGTCGACCAGGTCGGCGATGGCGATCTCACTACGCCCGGCACGTCGGCCGCGGCGGATGATGCCCGACGCATTCGTGCGGGAGCGGTTTGTCACATCAGATGCCATTGTTCCTCCGTATTACTGTCATACGGTACGCTGAGCCTAGATCGCTTTTAATCCCCACGCGTGGCAGAGCCACAATCCCAGGGCATACCTACCGACTCGTACGGCTTTTGTTCCTGAGGCATTCTCGGTCCCAGGCTCTGCCTGGGACCGCAGGGGGCAAGCGGCTCTGCCGCTGCACGAGCGGCCGCCGGGCGGCAGAGCCGGCCACTCAGGGCGTACCCGGGCACGAGGGGAACTCCCAAACGTGGCAGAGCCACGACTCCACGGCATCCCCAGGCAGAGCCTGGGGATGAGAAAGTTCCTCCTTATTAAGGAAGTTGCACCGCGGACCATTCTCTGGCACTCGTTGTTCACGATGATCAGGCGAGGCCCGCTACCTCTGCCATCAACTCGACTGCCTCGTCCTGGTTCGTCCGGATGATGAGGCCGGTGTTACCCGAATTCTCCCACGCGCGATAGCGGGAGCGAATCCGCTCGGGCGGACCCACCAACGCGCGCAGGTCGATGAGTTCGTCGGGAACGGCAGCGGTCGCCTCCTGTTTTCGTCCCGCCAGGTACAATTCCTGAATGCGCTCGGCCGCCACGGGAAATCCCTGTTGACTCATGAGATCTTTGTGGAAGTTCTTTTCACGTGCTCCCATCCCGCCCACGTACAGGGCAATGTCAGGTTTCAGGCGGTCGAGCGCGGCGCGCACATCGCGGTCGATAATGCGCGTAAGCGGGAGATTGAGATCCGCTCCCGAGTAGCCGATCGATAATCCGAGCTTCATAAGCTATGTTCCTTCGTCAGCTCCGCTGAGTCCGCTCTTCATCGCCGAATCCTCCGGCTTCCGGGTGATGGCCGTACACATCCTGGACGTAGTATTCTGATTGATGCGTGGCCGGTCTACCTCCCCAGCCATACTCGAACATCCAGCCGGATGGGTTGCGGAAGTAGAATGAATACATGTGATCGTTTGAATGTTTGCCGGGGGTAATGGTGACCGGCACTTTGTGCTCGCGCACCAGCTCATAGGTGAGGCCCACGTCATCAAGGTTGTCTACTTCGATCATGATGTGGTTGAGGCGTCGGTTCATCCCACCGATGCCAAACGCCACCGTATGGTCGCGGTCGTTGCAATGCATGAAGGTGGGTGTCACTACATGTTGTCCCATGCGAATCTTATATTCGACACTGCCGCGCATGCCCAAAACGCGAAAAAAGCGATATGCTGCTGCGCTATCATCCTCCCGGATAATACAGTGTCCCAGGCCACCGGTGCCGGTATTGAAGCGGCCATGCATCCGGCGACCGGGATGGAAGGGCTTGGTGAACTGTACTTCTGGGCCGTGGAAGATCTCGATCGGGTTCCCACTCGGGTCGGTGAGTTTGAGCACTTCGAGCACGTGACGCTCGTCGGCCTCCTCTTCCGAACCTACGCGGTATTTTACCCCTGCCTCGGATAGTTGCTGCTGCATCTCACGAAATTCCTCAGGGCCCGCCACCCGGAACCCGAGATAGGTCAGGTCGTCGCTGCCGTCGGCATGCAGCACAAGGCGATGGTGCCAGTAGTCCATCCGCAGGTAGCAGCGATCGCGTTCTCCTTCATCGCTCAGTTCCATACCGACGATAGTTGTGGCGAAACTCTTCCACGCCTCGAGATCCTTTACCCCGATGCCCATGTAGCTGAGTTCTGTGACCTGGACCATAATTCCCTCCTCATAGTTTTTGATAACCGAATTCGGTACTGCCCGCCCTCAGTGTAGAGACGCGACATGTCGCGTCTCTACAGATTCACACCTGCCGGTTTGTTCGCCAAGATCCACTAGCTAAATCGAAACACATAACATTGGGACACTGCTCGATGCATCGGGTAGGGGCGAATCTTGTATTCGCCCTGCTGTGTGTGGCCTCCCAGTGGGCGATCACAAGGATCGCCCCTACAAAGTGTACCAATCTTCTATGGTTTGATTTAGCGTTCTACTTTTCCTTCAACGTGGTTCACTCCGGACCCAATCAGAACCGAGCGCCACCCGGCGCACGGCATCGGTATCGGTCGGCTGATGGCCAACCTTATGCTGCGGGGCCGGCGCCTCGGCGACGCGATTCGAGAGCCGCCCTAACCCGGTCACCTCGACTTCGACGAGATCGCCGACGTTCATAGGGCGCGAGTTCTTGGGCGTACCCGACATAATCACATCGCCCGGGAGCAGCGTGATGAAGCGGCACAGATCGGCAAGGATATAGTCAATGGGGAAGATCATCTCACTAATTGCGCCCTCTTGCACGACCTTGCCGTTGAGATAGGTACGCAGCGTGGCTTTGCGGATGTCCACGCCGCTGACGATCCCGGGACCGATCGGGCAAAACCCATCCATGCCCTTCACGCGCAGCATCGAGCCGGCATCGGTATCGCGAAAGTCCTGGTTGCCGACGTCGTTGCCAGGGGCGAAGCCGGCGAGGTAATTCCACGTGTCCTCGCGAGCGACATTGCGCATCGGCTTGCCGATGATCACCGCAACTTCACCCTCGTAGTTGAGATACTTGGTGCCGCTGGGCCGGATAAGGGAGCCACGGTGGCTATTGAGCGCGGTGATGGGTTTCTGAAAGTAGGTCGGGGTTTCCTGCTGCGGCGCGCGGAATTCCACCCGCCGCGACTCGTAATTGAGATGAATGCACAGGATCTTGCTCGGCTCGCACGGCGGCAGATAAGTCGCTTCCGCTTCAGCCACCTCACGGCCATCGCCGAGAATCAGACGGTCTCTATCAGGCTTGACCCATTTGGGCTGTCCTTCGTGCAGAATGCGGCGCCATTCCTCTCGCGGTCCCTCAAGTACACTCATATTTACCTCCAACAAGCGAAAAGGGAGTCAACCGTCTCCAGCAGATAATCTCGTTTCCGTCGAACTGTGGGAATGCCGATGACGAGCCGGGATTCACTGAGAAGTTTCGTGCCTGACGTCAGTCTCACTCCCGGAGCGTTGCCGAGCCTGGAGAGGACTGCAGCGCGCTGCCGAGACCGGTGAACGCCGCAGTCGTGTCCAAAAGCGCCTCCTGCTGCAGGAGGCACGCGGCTTAGATGCGCGGGGTGTTTTCCGGCTCGGCAATGACGCGATTTTCAATCTCTCCTAGCTTTTCGATAGCCACCTTCACCACATCCCCGGCCTTCAGCCACTTGGGGGGCTTCATCGCCGCAGCGACACCGCTCGGGGTCCCGGTGGAAATGATGTCCCCCGGCTCCAGCGTGAACGCGGTCGATAAATGTTCGACTAAATCAAAGCAGTTGAAGAGTAGCTGACTGGTGTTCGAGCTTTGCCGTAATTCCCCATTGACCCACGTTTTGAGATCGAGCGCGTGGGGGTCCCCTACTTCATCCGCCGTGGTGATATATGGCCCCAACGGACAGTGCGTGTCCCACGATTTTCCCATAGTGAAGGTCGGCACGCGTCGCTGCCAATCCCGCACGCTCACATCATTGGCAATCGTGTAGCCGACAATGACCTCACGCGCGCGATTTTTGGGGACGTGCCGACAGTAGCGCCCAATCACGACGGCGAACTCCCCTTCATAATCAAGCTGCTCGGACGCCCGCGGCAAGTGAATGTCCCCGTGCGGGCTGGTCACGGCGGTGGACTGCTTATTGAAGATCATGGGCACCTCGGGCGTTTTACTGCCGGTCTCGGCAATGTGATCTTTGTAATTGAGCCCGACGGCGAGAATTTTGGGCGGCCGTAAGATGGGAGCTTCCAGCTTCACATCTTTAAGCGCCACACGAGCGCTGGAGCTGCTGGCGGCCTGCTTGGCCGCGGCTAACGCCTCCGCCCCCGCCGCCAGAAAGGCACACATTTCGCGGGGAAGCTGCGGAGCAGCAACTGCTAGGTCCACGATCGCGTCGCCAGCCAAAACCCCTATCCGGGTTGCACCCCCCTGGGTGAACGTGACGAGTTTCATAACTTCCTCCTTTGCTGCGTTTCTCTAGCGCAGTTTTATAGCATCTTTACGCTGGAAGGCCGAGTGAGGCTAGGCCACGGGTGCAGGTTACTGCCCTCAGCCACGGTATGTTGGCGATATCCCACCGCAGCAGTTCTCATTATGGATAGAAATGAGCCAGCGCAGTAGGCCGGGATAAGGCCGCAGGCCGTTCCCGGCGCTCATAGAGCCTAACTCAGAATTGACAACTGACAATTGATAATCGTCAACTATCAATTGTCCACCCGGCCTACCCGGGGTCTCGACAGGTCAAAATGAGAATTGCTGATCCCACCGTGAGGCAGAAGAAATCGCTGGGCGTCATCACGATAAGGTCTTCACGGTTCCTGCTCAGAAATACCGCCGCAGCTCGAGGTAGTAGACCTGCGAATACAAACCGAACTCGCTCTGCACGTGCGGGCCGACGAGGCCGGTGCCAACCGGAAAGTAAGCCCCGACTCGGAGATCGGCCTCGTTGCTCAGCGAGAGCAGCAGCAAGGGACCAATCAAGCAACTCTGGTCAAGGAGGTTCCAGAGGCCGGTGAGACCAGTTGTGACGAGGGGATGCAGTTCATATTGCAGCGTCGTGCCGAGATAATGGCGGCCGAAGTTATAAATCTCTCCGCGGGCCACGCGGGCAGAAGTAAAGAGGCGTGGATAATCTTCCGGGGCCGCCTCGCCAAAGCCATTGAAATAGTATTCCAGCAGCGCGTAGAGGCCGTTCGCGAAACGGTAATCGACGCTACTCACTCCCCGGATAAAGGTTCGTTGTTGGTGCGGTGGCTGCCCAGTGTCATGGGTAAACGTGAACTCTCCACGCACACCCACTCCATTGATTTCTCCGTCAAAGAATGGGCCGAGCACGGCATCACGAAAAAACTTCCCCCCCATGAAGCCCAAGACAAAATCTCCCACAGTCTTTTGCATTCGCACAGCGGCATCCTGCTGACTGAAATCGTCGCCAAAAGCCGCGTAGACCACTTCGAGTTGGGAAAATGCGCCCAGTGGCATTTTCAGGCTGACGGCATCCACTCCTGCTTTGTACTCCCGATCAATTGCTACGGGCGAGAAGGCGACAAAAAGATCGGATGGGGTCCAGATGCGCCCCACTCCCCACGAAATCGCTTGCCGGCCGATGACGAGATCCGCCGCCGCAAAAGAGAAATGCACGTTCAGCCGATCGAGTTCATGCCGCCACAGCAAGCTCCCGCTTTCTTGT
>JACQEL010000100.1 GCA_016200595.1 Deltaproteobacteria bacterium | reverse complement strand
TGACCTCATGAGTGCCATGGACGACGATGAAGCGGGTGCTGGAGTCCCAGACGGAACTGTCTTTGATAAAGGCGTTGGTATAGGCCGTCGATTTAGCCAGGTGGAAGTGCACCGGGTAATGCCCCATGCGCCCACCCTGCCCGAGCTGGCGAAATTCCACGCCCTGGACCTGGAAGGTGGCAAAACCTTGCCGCGCGATTACATGACCGCCGAAGTAGCAATTGGGGTTGTTAGCGGTACAACTTGTAGCTAAGGGAAAAGCCGTACTCGAGGTGCCGCCCAGTGAATAGATCACGATGCTCCGCGAGAGCAGCCCGACCGCTGCCCGTAAATCCACCTCGGTATTCTGATTACCAGTCTGGCTGAGCTTTTTTGCATCACCAAGTTGCGTCGCGACATCGAACAGTGGACCATTATGGGGATAAGCAAGCCCTGAGCCGGTTAAGGCAATTTTCCCGGCTCCCTGGTTGCCGCGTGGGGCAATGGTGACTACCTCAGAGTGACTGGGATACCAATCGCTGGTAGTCACAATGAGTTGGTCCCCGTCACCCCAGTCAACACTGCGATCGAGGGTAAGGGTGCCGAGCGTGGTTCCTGTGGGTTGCAGACGCGCCCAGCTCGAACCGCTCAAGCTGGCCCAGGCGTTGACGTCGTACTGGTTGGGCGGGGTAGGGCAACTGGCCGCTGGCTGGCTGGGATCCTCCTGCGTTGTTCCCTTTTTGCCGAACAATTCGACGCTGCCGCCGTAGCTCACCCCAAACACCTTGTACCCAAAGATGTTCGGTTTACTGCTGGTCGCGCCGTCGAAGTTGAGCGGCGAACCGTACCCTTCAAACAAGGCGTTGTCACCCTTCGCATTCGGCGTGGTGCTGCTACAGGGATTGGTCGCATCTGAGCCTCCGGTGCAGTAGTGGGGCGTTTGCGTCAACGCGGAATCGTAACACTGCCCGTCGGCGGTTCCATTGGCGCCGACACAATAGATGCCGCGCGTCGTCGGCGTCTGATTTTGGCCTTGATTAGTGGGGTCACCGCCCCACAACCCTATCTTGAGCTTTCCGCCATTGCTGCCGAAGGGGGTGTTCCACGACCCGGCTTTGACACAGCCGCCTTGTTCCACCAGCAGTGAGTTTACGCGGAAATCAATGGTGCCACCATCATCAACGAAGACCAGCTTTCCGCCCGCCACTACGTTGACATAGTTGTACACATAGGACTGGGCATTCGACTTCACCTGATAGCATTGGTTGACAATGAAAGGTTGTTGCGCACTTGTCAGCGGTAAGGGCGTGCAGGAATTCAGATCGACGGCACACGAGTCGCCTCCCGTTGGCTGAGCGTGGACTTGAAGAGCAGTACCGATGATCAGCAGCAAACTTATCGCTAAACCAAGATGCATGAGATTGGTACGCCCGGGGTAGCGTGCGCTGTGCGCACGTCTTCCCTGTACGGCACTATTTTCGTGCGCATAGCGCACGCTACGGCATGCAGGCTCAGGTACGTGAGTGTACGAATCTCCTGCCGTCTGGTTTAGTACACGGAGAGATGAAGACAAACGTTGCCCCAGCGTCATATGCACACTCCCTTTTTCCCTTATTAGAGAAGCCGTCCTGATTGTTCACTTATCGCGACGCAGCGACCGCGGCCGTCTGCCTCCGGCCGCTCAATGCCTGGGCGACCCGCTCCAGCACTTCCGCCCAATCCCTGGGACGGGTCTGGCGAAACAACCGCATCGTGGGATACCACGGCGTCGCTTCGCCTTCTAACCCCCAGCGCCAGTCTGGAACGTAGGGCAACAGCGTCCACACCGATTTCCCCAGCGCGCCGGCGAGGTGGGCCACTGAGGTATCGACCGTGATCACCAGATCGAGCGCATCGACAATGACCGCCGTATCCCCGTAATCGTGCAGGTGCGCATCAAGGTCCTGCACCCGTACGTCCGCTGGCAACTGTGCCAGTTCGTCTCGCTGGGGTCCCTTCTGCAGACTGTAGAACTCTACCCCTGGCACCTGCAGCACCGGCGTCCACTCTAGTACTGGACACGAGCGGTGTCGGTCGTTCTTGTATGTGGGACTACCCGCCCATACCAGTCCCACCTTGGGATAGCTTGATAGAGACAAAGCGGCAGACGCCTCTGCTTTGCGCCTACGGATGGTTTGGACATCAAGATAAGGGGTTTTGGCGGGAATGGTCTCCAGTGTCGTACCGAAGACCCGCGGGAGGCTGAGCAGGGGCAAATAGGTGTCAAACTCCGCTACGGTGATGGTACCCGCCTCACGGATCTGCGCGATCCCTGACAGAGTGGAAAACAGCGGAATCAAGTCACCACGGCACACGAGGATAAGTTTCTTGCAGCGCTGCGCGGCCAACGGCAAATAGCGGGCAAATTGAATCGCATCGCCCGCGCCTTGCTCGGTGTGGATCAACAAAGTTTTGTCTGGAATGGGACTCCCGTCCCACTGCGGATGAGGGCACTGAAAGGGGGTAAACTGCCCGGTCCGCCAGCGCCAGTCGTATTCAGTAAATCCGCGCGGGTAGTTTCCCAATTGCAGGAGGGTCATACCTAAATTGAAATGTGCCTGGGCATACTGGGGCTGTAGCTCGATAGCCTGTTCATAGTAGGGGATAGCTTGCTGCGGTTGCCGCTGACGGCTCAGCAAATAGCCTAAACTGTTATAGGCTTCGGCCCGTTCCGGTTCGGCCGCCACCACATGCTGGAGATGATCCATGGCCTCGACGTATTGCTCGGCGTCGCCCAACGCGACCCCGAGGTTATAGCGGGCGTTGGGAAATTCGGGTTGCAGCACCACACACTGACGAAAGGCCGTGATAGCCTCCTCGATCTGTCCTTTCTGGTACAATCCCATCGCGCGCTGAAAGTGAAAGGCGGGTGACTGCGCCATCTGTTCGGCAGTCGGGAGTACCACCTCTTTGAGGGCGGCGTCGGGCAGTACATAGGAATGCGACAGCCGCTCATCGTTCCATTCCAGCAGTTCGGGGAAGCGGATGCCGCGCAGCACTTGCACGGCAAAGATCTCTTGCACGCCCGTCTCAAAGCGCAGAAAGCCGACCGTTTGCCCGGTCTCAATGTGCACGATCCACACCCCACAGGTGCGCTCTTTGAGCCGTTGGACGAGCGGGATCCCACTGAACGTGGCGCTCTCACGCACCTGCGAGAGGCCAATGAAGGCCAGCGGGCCGTAGAAATCGAGCCCGCGGGTGAAACCCGGCACCTGGGCGACCGTGTCCCAGGTGCCACGAGTGCGATCGACCAGAGCCAGGGTGCCTTGGCCCGACTCTAAGATCCACAGCTTGTTTTGATACCAGCGCGGGGAGTGCGGCATGGAGAGACCGTGCAGTACGACCTCGTTGGTCTCAATATCCATCAGCAGCCCGCCACTGGCTTTGTTAGCGCGCCACCCGCCGGCAGTATCGGTGTTGCCCAAGGCAGTGACATACTTGGGCCGGCCGTCGATCAGACAGAGGCCGTTAAGGTGACAGCGGTCCTCGGGCGCTAAGGCGCTGACAAACGGCGGGCGCCAGCGGGGGACAAAACTGTGGTCCGCATCGAAGGTACACAGACAGCAGAAGCGGGTGTTGACCGCCCATAACTCGTTGTTCTCGGCATAGGCCATCTCGTGAATATCGATGTCGCCGGTGACGTGAACGCGCCGAGGGATATAGCAGGCATCATGCTTGCCGACCGGCTCCATCTTTTGCGCGACCGCCGGCATGTTGCGATAGTCCCAGACAGTATTGGCACCACCGATAGTGAGGCGGTTGTGGTCCGCGGCAATCCCCATCGGTTTGGTGAAGGTGCGGAAGTGGGTGTTGAGGGCGCTGCCATCTTTACGCACGAGAATGACTTTACCGGCCTGATAAGTGGAGACCACCAGGCTGATTTGTAACTGCTCAAAGAGCCCTGGCAGATTAGAGGTGTGTACGCTACGGAGCGCAGCCGCTTCAGTGGCGGGGAGAACGGGCGTTGTGGGCATCTTCACTGTCTCCTTCGGGTCGAGAGAATAGCAGGTTTACCGGCGTTTTGCTCGTATTGGTTGTGGCTCCCTTGACACAGTTCTACGAATCGGCGGAAATGCGTTCTGATGCGTATCGTCGCCGACTTACATATTCACTCGCGCTTCAGCTACGCCTGTAGCCGCGAGATGGAAGCCGAACGTTTGGCGTGGTGGGCCAACCGCAAAGGTATTACCTTGCTTGGCACGGGCGATTTTACCCATCCGATTTATCTGACCTATCTTAAGCAGAGACTCGAACCGGCGGAGGACGGGCTCTTTCGTTTACGCGCGGGGGAGCGTGAGGTCCGCTTCCTGCTCACAGTTGAGGTCACCAATATCTTTCGTCATGAAGGACGGCTGCGTAAAACGCATACGCTGGTATTCGCGCCGAGTTTTGCCACTGTCGATCGGCTCAATGCGCGCCTTGCGGCACACGGTAATCTGGCGGTCGACGGGCGACCGACGCTGAGGTGTTCAGCTCACGAGCTGCTCAAGATCGTGCTCGACACCGCGCCAGAGTGTGAGGTTATTCCTGCTCATGTATGGACACCGTGGTTTTCCGTATTGGGTTCCCTTTCAGGCTTTGATTCGTTAACGGAGTGCTACGGAGAAGCTGCACGATATATCCGTGCGGTTGAGACCGGCCTCTCGTCTGATCCGGCGATGAACTGGCGACTCTCGGCCCTGGATAACATCGCGCTGATCTCAAACTCGGACGCGCATTCGCCACGCAAGCTAGCGCGTGAGGCCAACGTGCTGGAGTGTGAGCTAAGCTACGCTGGCGTGCTTGACACGTTGATGAGCCATGATCCGCAGCGGTTTCTCTATACTATCGAGTTCTTTCCCGAAGAGGGAAAGTATCATCTCGATGGCCACCGGCAGTGTAAGGTGCGGTTCTCTCCGGCGGAAACTCAGCGGCTCAAGAATAGGTGTCCGGTCTGCGGCAAAAAGCTCACCGTTGGAGTGCTCCATCGGGTCGAGGCCTTAGCCGATCGAGCAATGGGATATCAACCTGCTTATGCAATTCCAGCCAGACATCTTTTACCCCTGGAAGAAATCATTGCTGCCGCATTTGGTCAAAAGCCGAACACTAAGCGGGTTACTGCAGAATATGACCGATTAATCGAACGCTATGGCGCGGAATTGACGATCCTGCTTGAGTTGGAGGAAGCAGAGACCACATGAGATTGGCACACTAGGGATGTCACCCTGAGCGCAGCGAAGGGTCTCAGAGTTAGATGTTGCGCTGCGCTTAGCATGACATATCTCTAGGGCTCCATCGTAAAGTGTACGAATGTGATGTGGTTCGATTTAGCTCGCGCTAACGGAAGCGTGAAACGATGGGTGGAATTACTTCCCAGAGCTATACCTCTGCTCCAACCGGCCGCGGTCGGGACGGTGGCGCAGGCGGTGGACACCGGTGACGAACACGGCCATGACCGACACTAAGACACCGAAGGCGAGCCAGAGGCCGAAGGTCTGCACCACCACCGCTGCCAAGCCGCACCCCGCCACCACCGCGGCATAGAGCCCTACGGCTTGCTTTGGACTCAACCCCAGATCTAACAGCCGAAAGTGTAAGTGCCGGCGGTCACCCGTAAACGGATTTTGCCCGGCTAGCCCACGGCTGATTGTCACCGCGACCACGTCCAACATCGGTACGCCCATGACCAAAACCGCTGTGGCAATCTTGCCGTCCACAATCACGGCGATGGCTGCAATCATAAAGCCTAAGAACGTACTGCCCCCTTCGCCTAAAAACACGGTGGCGGGAGGCCAATTATAGGGCAGAAAACCGGCAAGGGCCGCAGCCAGCAGTGCAGCCAGGAGGGCAGCCCGTGGCTGGTGCACTTGCTGTGTGAACGCCACCACCAGCAGGACGAGCGCCGCCAGCACGCTAACTGTAGTAACCAGACCATCCACACCGTCCAAGAGCTTCGTCGTGTAGATCATGCCCAGCAGCCACATCCCCGTTACTATCCCGGACAACGGCACGCCTAGCAGCCGAACCGCGAGTGGAATTGATGCCCCAAAAGGGTTCGATAGCGCCTTCAGATCTTCGCCAATGCCGCACCACGCAGCTAACACGACGGCGCCGACCGGAAACACCCAACTCAACGTGGCTGGCAAGCGCAGGCGATCATCCAACCAGCCGCCGAGCATCAAGCAACTAGAGCCCAGGAACATACCCCAATACCACCGCCGCGGTAGCAGGTGTCCCTCTGCGCCTCTCAGCCCCAGCCACAGGCCCAGCGCCAGCCAAAACGCCAGCCACACGGCTGTGCCACCCGCCAGTGGTACGGCTCGTTCGTGCTGTTTGCGCCACAGCTGGCCCGGTATATCCACCAAATGCAACCGTAACGCCAGCCGCGACAGTAGGGGCGTCAGCCCCAAGGCACACAAGAACGCCGCGCCAAGCGCTAATGCAATCATTACTCGACTCATGAAGCAGGAGGATACCCAGCTGTCCGTTTGGTCAGGGAACAAGCAGGAGGGAAGGCTCCCAAGGGCAAATCCAAGCCCGCCTCTGGAGGAAGGCTCAGCGTACCATGGAGTGTTGTCGGCCCTTGCTGAACTCTCTTGACCTGATTAAACAGCAGCACCTGTTTCCTTGTTGGACGTGGTTAATTTTTCCAAGCTAGTCGCGAGTTGTAGCGGATAATGACCAACTTGGTAACAAGGGTATGCAGGCAAGGTCATTTCTGGACTGTTTGCTAATCTGCTCGATCCGATGGCTCGCTCGTTTCGCGCGCTTTATAGCGGTTTTCATTTGAGCGAGGAGACAGACCGTGTTCGCAGTCGTAGGCCGGGATAAGCCTGTCCTGAGCCCAGTCGAAGGGGCCGCAGGCCGTTCCCGGCGTGCTCGTCTCTGCCGGAAAC
>JACQEL010000515.1 GCA_016200595.1 Deltaproteobacteria bacterium | reverse complement strand
CGTTTCAGTTCCCTCTTCATCGGGACAAGGTCTGCATCTTGTTGATGTCGCAGAGGCGTTGGCATGGGGGTGTGTTTCAGTTCCCTCTTCATCGGGACAAGGTCTGCATCGCCTCCAGGGTAGGGGTTGTTTGTCGCTCGGGATTGGTTTCAGTTCCCTCTTCATCGGGACAAGGTCTGCATCTTAAGGAGTCGGCTGATGCTGTAGAGGCTGATCTGAGTTTCAGTTCCCTCTTCATCGGGACAAGGTCTGCATCCGCTCGCCAAGTATCAGAAAATACAGGCTTTTCAATGGCCTTGACGGTAAGTTTTTTCGCAACGGCGCGTTTTGCATAAAAACCTGGGGGGTTTGCGAAACTTCCCCCTCCTCCTTCTCCAACAATCAGAAAATGTCTCCACAGTAATTGCGGTATTCACATTCCGCGCACCGACTCCGTACCGGTGTTGGCTCTGGCATCTGTTCTTGCTGAATCATCTCTCGCATTTCTTCCAACATGCTGCGGGCTTCCTCCTTATATTGCTGGGTCAAATCGAAAACGACCACTTCTTCCGGCGGGATCAAATAGATGAACCCATGAGTCATCGGCTGTTTGTAAGCCTCCTCTACCAACAGAGCATAGCCGCAGAGCTGATAGAGGTGGTTCTTCTGCGGACGACCGGACGTATATTTGAAATCGACGGGAAAGAGCCCCTGCGAACTTTCAATCAACAAGTCCAACTTCCCGCTTAATCCCAACTCTTCTGATCGAAGCCACAGGTGAAAGTGCCTCACCCCCTCGGCCAACCGATACCCTCGCAACGAACGCCGCTTCTCCAACTTGTCGATGACATCTTCAGCCCGTTTCCCTTCCGCCATCTTGAAAGTTACCTTTTTCTCTACCGGCATGACGTACTGATAGAACACGATGCGTTGGCAATAAGCGAATTGCTTGAGGTCGTTGACGCGCAGATCAATCATGTCCCCTCCTCTCCAGTCGCTTCCGTTGCACTCCCCTCATTTTCCACAGACCGAGCTGACTTGAGATCTTTCTCACAGACCGGCTGCATGAGAATTTTTCCCGGTTTATCTTCGAGAATGCTCGTGAGCCGCAGGAATAACTCCTCTCGCTTGTTGCGTGTAAGCTTGCCGCAGAAAGCACTGTACTGCACCCTCTCCAACCCGTAATCCAAACACGCTTCGGAAATTTTCGTCCGCAGGCGATCGAGTTGAATGTCGTAGAGCACGACCACATGTTGTTCGTCCATGGCACGCTCACCATTTGAAAGAGAATGCCTTATACGCTCCTTCGCCCCGTAAGAAAGAGGCAAGCCGTCGGGCCTGCATCTGCACAATGGAGCGCACCTGATAGCGTTTACCTTGATAGGTTTCGGTGGCCAGCAATCGGTTCAGCACCCGCTCGACTAAGGCTTTACGTGTCTCCGCCTCCAGCATGCCCTGCACGAGCTTGACCTCTTCCCCAAGGTTGAGATAGGCAATCACCGCCCGATCCACCACCGGCTGGCGAAATTCTTCCACCATATCGAGGACCAGCGAGGGCTTCCCCGGTCGATCGACATGCAGGAACCCGGCAAACGGCTCTAGCCCGGCGTTGAGCACTGCGCCCCACACCTGGGAATGCAAGATGCCATAGCCATAATTGAGCAACGAATTGACCGCGTCCGTGGCCCCGCGATGCTCGCGCCCGAAGAACTCTATGCGCTGCCCGATGATTGCACGCACGCCTTCCCAGTAGAGCCTTCCAGCCACCCCCTCGATGCCCATCAAGGAGTCACGCACTTCATCGATGCAGCCTCCCTGCACAGCTGCCGCCTTGGCGCACTGGGCTTTGAGAGCCTTCGCCGTTTGCTCAACCGCCTGAAAACGTTCTGGGTCAGCTTTCTTCATGTATTTGCCGAAGTAGCGCAACAACCGCTCCTGATTGCTGATCTTGCCTGCGACCACCGTGCGGGCGAATGCCAGTCCGCGATTGTCCTGAAACGCGAGCAGTTGTTCTCGGCGGGCGTGCACCGTCGCGGTAAGCATCGGAGACGACAGCAGCGCATAGGGCTGCCCGCGGCTATCGAGAAAGCTCACCCGCACCCCACGTTCGCACAGCTCCTCGATCAGATCAGACGAGAAGGCGATGCCGCGTGAGGAGATGACGACTTCATTGAGACGAAAGAAGGGGAACTGGTAGACGAGATGGTCTCCCTTCTTGACTAACAATCTCTCGCTCTTCTTCCTCAAGAACAGGCCATAGCCTGAGAGGACAAGCTGTGAGCTGTCCTCGGTTTTCACCAAGGAGATCCCTTCATCGATGTGGATCTCTCCAGGCTCCGGCGGCTCGGGCACCTCGATCGGCAACGGTTCGAGTGCACCGGTGAAGAGGTTGAATTGCCCGAAGAGGCGAGGATCAGGTTCTGATTGAGATTGTTCTTCGGCAGGGGCAATGTGAAAAAACGGCTTGGGCATGATGAAACCTCCAGGAGCTGTCCAAAGGGGCTTTCACTGGTAGTTTGATTAAGATACTTTATCCGAATATTCAAAGGAAATATGTTTAAAGGGAACTCGTGAGCGCAATCTCTCTTAAATTATCCACTGCCCTGCTAAAAGCCAGCGAGCAATGTGCCGAGGCGAGGGGAAATCTGGCTCGTCAATCTGCATCCCCGACGCGGCACTGAACCAGGCAAAACACGGCCCGTCCTTATTGTCCAGTCCCAGGCCCTGCTTGATGCCGACCATCCTTCCACACTGATTATTCCTCTCACGACGAACCTCATCGAGGACGCCGAACCGCTCAGAATTCGTGTTCCTGCTTCAGACCAATTGCGTCAGAACTCCGACCTGCTCATTGACCAACTCCGCGCGATTGATAATCGCCGTCTCACTCAAGGACCGCTGACGCGCCTTTCGGCTCACCTGCTTGCGAAAGTGGAAGAGGCGATCCGCGAGGTTTTGGATCTTGTCGATTAGCGAGAGCAAAGGCCTGTTCCTCGTCCCAGTCTCCCTGAGCGCGCGAACCATAGACATCTCACACTTCGTGCTTATCTTGCAGGATTCTTTCCTCTTCTAAAAAGTTCCAAAAGCAACAGTGCTGCCCCGTCAAAGGCTATGAGGTATTTCCCTGCTTCAAACACAGGAAGTCGCCAGTCTATTTCTCCTTCGACTTCATCTTTAGGAACCACGGTGAAGATGTGAGCTTCTCGTCCCATCAGGTCAGAAACGGGAGTAGATTCTCCATCTTGATAGAGCCGTAACTCAGGGAACTTTTGCGTTTCCAAGATGAATCCGCAATCCTCATCTCTGAATGGATAGCTAGTGTAAACTTTCCGATACTTGCCTATTCCCTTGATGGTCAGCTTTTCCAGCTTCTCGTTCCAGCGCAGATCTACAGCTCTCTTAAGCAGCGTGGCTAGGTCAATGTCATACTCTCCTAACGCCCACTCCTTGCGTCGGCTCTGCTCCATGAAATCGTGGACTTTGACACTAGGAAGCGAGGTACGGAACTGATTGAGTTTTCGGTATGGATTAAGCCACTGACTAAGTTGTTTACCGGCGGCGCAGCGTTCAAACGCGCTTTTGGCTCTTAGGTTCTGAGCCAAACAGCCAAGCCGCTCTGCATGGTCGGTCATGATCTCTTCGATCTTTTCTCTGAGCCGCGCCAGGACTTCTGGCCGAGCGTTCATATCTTTCTCAACCGTGGAGATAAGATTCGCAGCTAAAGCACGGGCAGTGATCATGCCGTGTTCAGTGGTGACAAACCAGGGACGTGCAGTAGCCGACGGGTACCAAGTGTGGATTCGCTCTTCAAAGGTGGCGCGGTCAATCTCAGGCGGCAAGGCATTCATTCCTTGGAAAGCGTTGGGCGGTACGAGAGCAATAGCTTTCCCGGGCCGATGACGACCAACGCGACCAAAACGTTGGAGAAAGGATGCTGCCTCTAAGGCTTCGAACAGTAAGATATCGCAGCGAAAATCTACCCCTACCTCAATGGCCGAGGTCCCAAGGGCTAACAGTTTTCCTCGTGTCTCTCGGATCGCGCGATGAGATAGCCCTCGAATAATCGCTAAAGAGTTTCGCATAAACCCTAATTCGACTAGCCGATCTTCAAGTCGGATGGCATTCACAACCGAATTCACAATGACCACAGCAGGGAGGTAGTCGTCATCAGGAGTCTTGCCTCGTAGCCTTTCCAACTCGGGTTTGAGGGCAACAATCTCGGAAAGAAGCCTATCGACAGGGTCATCTATGGTTTGGATCGGCGTCACCTCGACCGCGTGAACCGCCGTGCGCCAGCAGGCTGGCGTTTGGTTGGGTGTTTCTACTGGCTGCGTCGAAATACTCTCTGACGCAACAAACGCTTGAGAGTCGAGAACTTTCGGGCTAAGTGCTCGCCCAAGAAG
>JACQEL010000514.1 GCA_016200595.1 Deltaproteobacteria bacterium | reverse complement strand
TCTCCACTCTCCCTGCAAAGCTTTCCCTAACAACGGGTATTCTCATAATAGTTCAACTCTAGCGATGAGACCTTCGCGCAGGGCAGCAGGCATCCGACTGAGGTCTCTTTCGGCTGTAAGGGATCAGAGAATGTCAGCCATCAGGCGCTGCGACGATGGAGATAGCGGCTAACGATCTCTTCATGGGAGAGAACCCGGCCGGTGGGGGAGAGGGAGTCAGGTCTTGTAATAACACATTCCTCCTTCTCGAAGTGTCAAGAGCGAGTCTGCAACACAACGCCCTACCCTTCGGAGCAGCTGCTCCATACCGAGAAGAGAGGGAGGACCAGCGGTGCCAGACTGGAGGGCTGAGAAGGTTCCTCACTGAGAGAGAGTAAGCACGATCAAGCCTCGTGGCGGCGCACATTTTGCGCCGCTCCGGCTTTGTCAGACCCCGGCGCCTGCTTGATGCTGAATTTGACGTGCAGCCCTTCTTGGATTTCCTCAAACGCAAGCTCCGTTTGCACATCCGTACAATGGAAGAAGTAGTCTCTGCCATCTTCTGCTTGAATAAATCCGTACCCGCGGTCCGCCATCTTCTTCTTCACGACTCCGCTCAGTTCCTGACCCGCGGGAGTCTCCCCGTTCAGATCGAGCGGGGGAACGAGAGCACTTGGTGAGCTGGCGAGCTCTGCGGGCGCCTCCTGTTTCTGCTGAACGAATTCCGTCCGACAGACATCGCAGAAAAACTTCTGCCCCTTGCGCGGATAGAAGGTGGTCCAGACTTTGCGCTCGCCTCCGTGGGTCGGCGACTGGCACTCCAACTGATGGCGCTCGTACTTCAATTCGAGCCGATGGAGTAAATCATCCAGCCAGATGATATCGAAATCCTTGACTCTGGCCTCATCGCGTGGGTCAGCAAATTCCGGGGTGCAACTCTCGCGGATACTCGCGATAGCCACCCGTTTGCCCAGCCGCCGGACGTGTTGCAGGACCGGCTTGAAATCTTGATCGCCAATCACGGCGATCGCGACGTCATAGGTATAAGGAATAGCCGCGAAATATAACATCGACGTCGCGAGGGCGATGTCCACACATTTTTCTTTCGGTTCAAAGGGGTCTTTGGGGTCGCGGTCGGCCCGCCGCAACCGCCGCCCCCGGAAGTTAATCGGAAAGATCTCCAGCTCATAGTGGTATTCTTCTTTCAGTAGAGAGAAGAAATCTAACCGGCGTTTCACCGCCTCATCATCCCGTGCGTCGCAATTGGACGCGAAACTGCCGAACAGGTACGTACGCACGACATCCACCTCGACGGGTCCCAGTTGCCGACTCACCTCTTCGGCCAGGACCCGCGGGAGGCGGCCGAAATCAACCTGAAAATCGCCTTTCCCATACGAGCCCGCCAGCCGCGGCGTGTTGGAGTACAGCCACGTGCCATCAATAAACAGCATCATTTTTATCATCATACTTGCTCCGCCCGTACGGACTGTCAGTTCCTGCCTGTGGCCGGCTCTTTATCCCCTGCCCCTGGCAGACAGAAAAACTCTGCGCGAGCCGCGCAGATCAATTAATATCAATTTGTGACTTTCTTAAAGACGATGGCCAGCCCGCGCTGGCGCAGCGAGTAGCGCCGGTCCACCTGGACTTGGGTGCGCTCCCCTACGTCAGTGCCGTTTCCTAACAGCCAGTCGGGATAGGTCTCCCGATTCGAAATATGCTCTACTTCCTGGACCGGGAGCAGCACGACCGCATCAGCCCCGAGTTCGCAGGCATTCTGTTTGATCAGGGTTTGCATCTTCTCCTCGGATTCGGGCGGGTTGCCATACGAGGTGATGCGGGCGAAGACCTCATAGGGCCTGCCGGGAGGATCGTTAGCGAACACGAGCATTTGACAATTGCGCGGACGCGCGTCCGGGTAGATCGGGGCGACATTCTCCGAAAAGGCCACCGGCGGGTAGATGCGGAGCCCGCAGCCGACAACCAAAGGGCTGCACGCCGCGAGCAACCAGTAAGAGGCAGCACGCATCATAGTTCTTTCCTTGTCTCTCCGTGGTCCTGCTTGAAACCTTGAGCGAGCGTATCAAAATAGACCGGGCGCTCGGACGGTGCAACTGTAATCCCGTGGAACTATTTGTCCTCGATGGGAGGAAAACTCTTTACGCCCTCTGTACCACGCACTATACTAGCAATAATGTTTAGGAAAGGAGACTGTATGATCGATCGAACCCGGGCGGGGCTGCGGTGCCGAACCATTCGGTTCGTGCGTACGGTGGAGGGAGACTTGCCGAAGGATGCCTGTGGAACCATTCGCTATGAGACCGAGAACCTCGGGCGTCTGCTCGTGCTGGTCGACTGGGATCGAGGGTTTACTGTGCCAGTGTTTCCTCATGAGATCGAGGTCGCAAACTTGGACAACGTGCAGCCGTGAGCAGGATGCCCGAGTAAACAGGGTATCCTCAATGTTTGGCGCTGAATACTAAGACGCCAACTCCTTGTAATAACCGACCGACTCCGGAGGCGGAGTGCGCCGTGGTATTCCAGGCTTGATTACTTTGCCTGGCGAGGTGGTCTTCTAACGCCATTTTTTCGCGCCCGCTGAGCTGGTCGTAAGGGCGTCCGTAGTAGGTCTCGGCCTGCTGCCGAGCGGCTCCTTGTGGGTCCATCGCTGTGCAGCCTGCCAGGATCAGTCCGAGGCTGGCTACTCCCAGGGCTTTGTAGGACATACGTTCCTCCTTGCGCGGCCATAAAGTTCCGCAAAGGAAGAACTCTGGTTGCGTAAGAAAGTTTCACTCTCCCTCGGTCACCTCTCCCCCTAGGGCAATGGTATTCAGTTAGCGTGGTCTCTGGCAGGACGGGGCCCTTCGACTTCGCTCCGCTACGCTCAGGGCGAACGGGATGGGGAAACTCGTGGACCATTTGCCGTTCGTGCTGAGCCCTTCGACTTCGCTCAGGACAGGCTACGCCGCGGCAGCGGCGAAGCCGAAGCACGGGTTCGACCCTTAACTTAACGCCATTGCCCCCCAGGGGGCAGCGCTATCGTATGGCTGAAGGGCGCTCAGTCTTTCAGTAACGTCCGTGCGATTACCCATCTATGCACTTCGCTTGGTCCCTCGAAAATGCGCATGGGCCGCAGCCGCCGATACATAAATTCGAGCGGCAGCTCTTTCGACATGCCCATTCCCCCGTGCATTTGCATGGCGCGATCAGCTACCCGGGTGGCCATTTCGGTGGCAAAAACCTTGAGCATCGAGGCCTCCTGGCGGACGTCCTCCCCTTGATCGAATTTCCAGGCCCCGTGGTGGGTCATGAGCCGGGCGGCGTGAATGTCAGTGGCGGAATCGGCAATAAACCACTGAATGGCTTGGCGATCGGCCAACCGTTGGCCGAAGGTGACACGCTGCTTGGCATAGTCCACCATCATCTCCAGGCAGCGTTGCGCGTGCCCCACACACCAACTGCCAATCTCTAGCCGGCGCACCGTTAGGCGCAGTTGCATCGGCGCAAATCCTTGCCCCACCTGACCCAACACCTGGGAGTCGGGCACAGTCAGATCCTCGAATACCAGTTCCCAAGGCGCATGGCCGCCGATGACCGGAATCTGGCGCTGTAAGACGAGGCCTGGGGTGCCTTTGTCCACGAGAAACGCGGTAATACCGCCGCGGGCACGCTTCTCTTTATCCGTCAGGGCCATGACAATAAGGAAGTCAGCGATGTGCGCACGGGAGATCCAGATCTTGCGCCCGTTAATGACCCACTGGTCGCCTTTCTTCACGGCCGTAGTCCGCATCGCGGCGGGATCGGAGCCGGCGCCCGGCTCAGAGATAGCGATGGCCGAGCGCTTCGCGCCGCTGGCATAGGGCAACAGATAGCGTTCGCGCTGCTCAGGCGTACACGTTTGCACGAGCATGTGCAGATTGGGTGCATCCGGCGGGAAAGTGAAGGGGGTAATGGTTTTGTAGAGTTCTTCAGTGGCCAGACATTTGGGGAGAGCCCCGAGATTCAGCCCGCCAAATTCCTCAGGGACATCCAGCCCCCACAGCCCGGCGTCCTTGGCTTTGGCCAGCAAACGTTCCTCAACCTCAGCCGGGAGTAATTCTTCCCCGGTCAGCCCCTGCGTATCACGTTGCAACACGAGCGCTTCGAGCGGTAAAAGTTCCTGACGGACGAACCGCCGGACGGTGTCCTGTAACATGCGCTGCTCTTCCAACAACTCGAAATCCATGATGACTCCTCTCCGTGGCAACCTCTTAGGGACTGTAGCAAGGTTGCCGGGCAGAACGCAAAGGCGGGCTAAATCAAAACACATAACATTCGTACACTTTACGACGGAGACCTCTAGAAATGTCATGCTGAGCCCTTCGGCGGAGCCTGTCCTGAGTATCGTCGAAGGGCTCAGGATAAACTCCGCGAAGCATCTAACTCTGAGACCCTTCGCTGCGCTCAGGGTGACATCCCTAGTGTACCAATCTCATGTGGTCTGATTTAGCCTCCAGGGACAGCGGGTTGAGGAAATTTTACAGCCCAATGGCGCTACACGCTGATTCCATTGCCGCTCACGGCTGCGGCCATAACGCGGAAGTCTTCATTGTTCGCGAGCAACTCCTCAAAAGACCCACAGCCGGCAATACGGCCATCGCGCAAGAATACCAGCCGGTCACAGCCACGCACCGTGCTCAAACGATGGGCGACGATCACCAGGGTTTTTTCCCCGCGCAACCTATCGATCGCGCCAATCACCGCGCGTTCGGTCTGATTGTCCAGCGCGGAGGTGGCTTCATCGAAGAGCAACACCTCGGGTTCATGATACAATGCGCGGGCAATACCCACCCGCTGCCGTTGCCCGCCGGACAGTCGCATTCCTCTCTCGCCAACCATCGTGTCGAGGCCGTGGGGCAAGGACGCGACAAACTCCTCGAGGTGGGCCATGCGGATCGCGGCTTGCAGCTTGTGCTCGTCGATGTCGGTGTCCTTAAGGCCAAAGGCGATATTGCGCCGCATACTATCATCGATGAGAAAAATACTTTGTGGTACATAGCCGATCTTCCGTTGCCAGGCTCGCAGGGCCTGGAAAACATCTTTGCCGTCAACCAGGATGCGACCGCTGGACGGCTGCAACAGCCCGAGGACAAGGTCGATCAAGGTACTTTTCCCGACGCCGGTCGGGCCGACAATACCGACCGATTCTCCCCGGCGGATCGTCAACGTCACATCCTGCAGCACGGGAATATGAGTGTCGCCGTACGTGTACGATACCTTCTCGAGAACGAGACGATCGGCGAACGTGAGCGCCTCTCTATTGGGCTCGCCCAACGGGGCAGAGAAAGGGTGCGCGAAAGCGATGCAGTCGGCATATATCTGATTGGTGGCTGCCGTCCCCATGCGGATGTTTGCCAGGAGCAGCAAAATACGGTTGGC
>JACQEL010000513.1 GCA_016200595.1 Deltaproteobacteria bacterium | reverse complement strand
TCTGCCGGAAACGCTCCGCTTATTCCGGCCTACTTTCTTGCTCTCTTCATGCAAGGGCAAACCGCCGTAAGCACCGCCAACACGGCGGCATTGTACACGCAGAGGGTATTTACTACCATGAGTTTCATGGTCAGTTACCCAGCGTTGCAGAGGCTTCACCAGTGAGTTGGGCCAATGCCGTATTCCACTACTCTCCGTGCTCAGCGCTTTGTCTTTACTGATCTGCGCGAGGTTTTTGCCAAAGCTAATGAGGAGAAATCCGGAGATCGACTGGCCGGCGTCGCCGCCACCTCTGAACGGGAGCGGGTGGCTGCTAAATGCGTGCTTGCCGATGTCTGTCTTTCTGACATCGTCGCTCAGCCGCTGATCGACCCTGACCAAGATGAGGTGAGCCGCCTCATTCTCGCTACGCTCAATCAAGACTTGTTTCGTTCCATTGCCAGTTTGACCGTTGGGGAGTTCCGCGAATATTTGCTGAGTGACACCATAGGTGAGGCCGAACTGCATCAGTTACACTGGGCGATTACACCGGAAGTCGCGGCGGCGGTCACGAAGTTGATGAGCAATAAAGATCTCGTCCTGGCGGCCAGCAAAATCCGTACGGTCACGCGCTGTCGGAACACCATGGGGGAACGAGGCGTGCTCGGCATTCGTTTGCAGCCAAACCATCCCAGTGATGATCTTGGCGGTATTCTGCTCTCGGCTGTGGACGGGCTGCTGTTCGGCTGTGGGGATGCAGTGATCGGTGTCAACCCGGCGACCGAATCAGTCGAAACGGTGACAAACATTTTGTTTGGCCTTAACCGCTTGATTGACGCGTACCGCATTCCGACGCAGGCTTGTTGTCTCGCCCATATCAGCACCCAGCTTGCCAGCCTGGAGCGTGGCGCGCCGGTGGACCTCCTTTTCCAATCCATTGCCGGAACTGAGGCCGCGAATGCCAGCTTTGGCATTAACCTCAACATTTTGCGCGAGGGACGAGAGCGCGTTTTAGAGCACCACCGCAATCACAACATTGCCTGGGCGGGGGACAATGTTATGTATTTCGAGACTGGCCAGGGCAGCGCGCTTTCAGCCAATGCGCACCAGGGAGTGGACCAGCTTACCCTGGAAGCACGCACCTATGGAGTAGCGCGCGCCTTCGCGCCCTTTTTGGTCAACAGCGTGGTCGGCTTTATTGGGCCGGAGTACTTGTACGACGAGCGGCAGATTATTCGCGCCGGCCTGGAAGACCACTTCATGGGCAAACTGCTCGGGCTGCCGATGGGCTGCGATGTTTGCTACACCAACCACGCCGCAGCCGATCAAAACTCGGCGGACAATCTGTTGCTGCTTTTGGCCGCCGCCGGTTGCAACTATTTCATGGGTGTCCCCTGCGCTGATGACGTCATGCTGAACTATCAGTCCACCAGCTTTCATGATGCGCTTGGTGTTCGTCAGCTCTTCAACTTAAAGCCGGCTCCAGAGTTCCTGGCCTGGCTTGAGGAGGTAGGGATTTTTTATAACAACCAATTAGCTCGCACTACTGATGAAATCCACCGTCGGTTCGTACAAGAAGTGCGGGCGATCGAAGGAACAGTCCGGCCGCGGTAAGAAATCGGAGAAGAGCTGACAAAGACAAGTTGTTTATATTATGGCGCTTTGCGCTTGAGTGCATCCTGGGAGCGCGGGCGGGACGCCCGCGCTCCCAGCGGAGAAAAACACATCCAACTGAAACCCGCTATAAGATCTCCTGCAAGAGCAATGACCGACCTAGCTAAACCTGATTCTTCTGACCTCTCTGAGCTACTGCAGGCTGTGCAGGCTCGCACTCCCGCGCGGATTTTTACTGGTCGTGCAGGTCCGGCTTACCGGACGGCTACCCAACTGGCGCTGCGTCAGGATCATGCGGCTGCCTTTGATGCCGTACAGGCAGAACTCGACCTGCTACGTGATTTTGGCCAGCCCTTTGTCGAGCGCTGGGGAGTGTTCGAGGTCACTACCTGCGCTGGCAGCAAGGCCGAGTACCTCCTGCGCCCAGACCTTGGCCGCCGCCTGAGCGACGCATCTCGGACGGAGCTGCCCAGGCGGTGTCCCACCGGCATAGATCTGCAAATTGTGATTGGCGATGGCTTGTCGGTGGCGGCAGTTATCACCCAGGTTCCATTGCTGATGGAAGCTCTCCAGCACGGAGCCCAGGAGCGAGGCTGGCGCTTCGGTCAGCCGTTCGTGATTCGCTATTGTCGCGTAGGAATACTCAATGACCTCGGCGAACTGCTCAACCCAGCTGTCGTAGTTCTGCTCATCGGCGAACGGCCGGGTTTAGCCACGGCAGAGAGTTTGTCAGCGTACATGGCTTACCGGCCACGGGCGGGTCATACCGATGCTGAACGCAATCTCATCTCGAACATTCACGCCCGCGGTGTCACACCTGCGGCGGCCGCAGTACGGATCGTGCGGCTAGCCGAACGTCTCATGCGTAGTCAGATGAGCGGCGTGGCGGTCAAGGAAGAAGTGATTGGCGGCGAGGAATCTCCAGAGCTGCCGCCAGCGGATTCTCAGCAATAGACAATAACGGTTTTCAGTCGCATGGATCCTGTTCTGGGAGCGCGGGCGTCCCGCCCGCTTTGAAAAGCGACCAAGATGGTCGCGCTCCCAGGACACATCCAGTGTAAATCGCTCCGGAAGATGGTCATTGCCTCATCCTCTCCCTGCTGTTCTAAAGGATCAAGAGGCCTGCCCTAGCGACAGTTTTCCCGTCTCCCGTAATTCTCGCACCTTGGCCTCCTGTACGATCGCTCCGTCGCGGTAGAGCGCGGTAATCTGCTCAGGTGTATATCCAAGATGGCTTTGCAGGATCTCCTCGTTGTGCTCGCCAAAGAATGGCGCACGGAAGGGAATCTCTACTTGTGCAGTCGAGAGATGGAATGGCGACTTGGCAATCGGTGTAACCCCCAGAATCGGATGCGGGATATCCTGGAACAACTCACGCGCCTTGATCTGGGGGTGCGTTGTTGCTTGTGGGATGTCGAGAATGGGAGCGCTGGGGATGCGCGCTTCGGCCAAAATCTTCAGCGGAGTCTCGTCGTCCTCGAAGGTTTGTAACCAATCTTCGAGGTACTTTCGTACCTCTGGTCGGCGCTGGCAACGCGCGATTTGTGTGGCATAGCGAGTGTCCAACGCCAATTCCGGCTTACCTATGGCTTTCACGAGCGGTGCCCATTGATGCTCAGCCACGGCAAAGACGATGTAGCCCTGCTTGGCTTTGTACACGCCATATGGGCAAATGTTAAAGAAGTCGCCGCCAAACCGATGCGGTTGGATGGCGCCCTGACTCATGAGAAAAAGAGGGAAATTGATGTAGTCGAGGTAGACGAGCGATTCGAGTTGGGAAACATCAATGTACTGCCCTTCACCGGTCGTAGCGCGATGAAACAGCGCCGCGCAAATCGCCAGCGCGCCGTGAATACCAGCATTGGGATCACCGAAGTAATTGCCCACATACTCAGGCGGACCATCCGGCTCGCCGGTCATTGCCATCACCCCGCTTTGGGCCTGGGCGATAATGTCAAAGCTCGTATGTTTAGCATACGGTCCATCCTGCCCATAGCCTGACACAGAGCACATAATCAGCCGGGGGTTAATCTCTTTTAGTGAGGCGTAGTCGAGCCCATACTTGGCCATGACACCAGGACTGTAATTCTCGACGGCAATATCGACCTGGCGTATCAACGCGCGCACGATTTCCAACCCCTTGGGATGCTTGAAGTCCACCCCCACACTCTTCTTGCCGGCAGAGGCAGCCAGGAAGAAGGCGCTAATTCCTGGTTCGACAAGGTGGATCTTACGGCCGAGATCGCCATCCGGTGCGCGCTCGATCTTAACGACATCAGCCCCTAAGTCGGCTAACAAGCGCGTAGCCGATGGGCCAGCCAGGTACTGGGTAAAGTCGAGCACTTGCACACCAGAGAGTAATTGCTTTTTGCCGTTTGTTGCCTGCGTCATAGGTCCCCCTTTTTCGATAACCTTTCGGAAGCTCTCGTCAATATGATTGCCCGTCACTTTAGACAATAGCTCTGTCTGGCTCAACGCCTTAAGCATTATCCGATTCGCATTGCTTGAACCGACTACTCACTAAACTGAACGGCAAGAGATTCATACACTCATACAGCCGAGCCTGAATGCCGTAGCGTGCGCTATGCGCACGAAAATAGCGGCGTACAGGGAAGACGTGCGCACAGCGCACGCTACCCCGAGTGTACCAACCTCATGCATCTTGGTTTAGTCATCACCGCCCGACTTAGATTTGTCTAGACCTGTCTACGAGAGGAAGGACAGCCAATTTATCGAGCAAGAAAGAGGGCAACGGCAAACTGGCTTATTTGTGAGAGAAAATCAGGATGAGTGCTATAGTGGGGCTCGATAAAGGCGTAAGAACCATGATAACCGCAACAGAACATTGCTACATTGTCGCAGACGATCGCATCCTCAGTAGCGAACCCATCATCAAAGGGACACGCACCCCGGTGCGGGCGATCGTGGAACTGTGGCGGATGGGCGTTGTACCTGAGGAGATTCCGAACCGTCTTCCTCACCTAACCTTAGCGCAGGTTTTTGACGCCCTGAGCTACTACAGCGACCACCAGGACGAGATTAATGCGTCTATCGAGCGTAATCGCATTCCTGAAGAGCTTATTGATCCCTTGGTGAAAGACCAGTGACTCGTCTCTTCATTGAGTTGTACCTGGACGAGGATATGGACGTGCTGGTGGCAGACCTGGTGCGGGCAAGGAATCACAGCATGGCAGTAAGGCAATTCACTTATGAAAACCACCGTAATTCGCATTGGTAATTCTCGCGGTATCCGCATTCCTAAGGCCCTTTTGGAGCAATGCCGTTTTCAGCACGAGGTCGAACTTGAAGCCGTCAATGATCACCTGATAGTCCGTTCCGCGACCAAACCGCGGAGCGGCTGGGAAGATGCCTTCCGTAAGATGCACGAGCAAGGAGACACTGCGCTTTTAGACAAAGAGTCTTTGCCTCAGACCCATTGGGAGAGGACAGAGTGGGAATGGTAATCTCTCGCTTCAAGGTATACCTGGTGCGTCTGGACCCTACCGAAGGCCACGAAATCCGCGAGCCCCGCCCTTGCCTGATCATCCCTCATGGTGAAATGAATTGGTATATAGATACAGTCGTTGTCGCCCCTTTGACGATCAAAGGGCGTGTCTGCCCCACAAGGGTTCCTGTCAGATTTCAGATGCCCATAGGGCTCAGCCGGGGTAGCTGGAAAGTCCGGTCTATCCTCAGGCGGGCTGTAATTACGAACGCCATGTCTTTGTACGATTGACACTTTCGCCTTGACGATCCTTGGCTCCATCGCATAGGATCGCTGCTGTTCTGGAAAGAGGAGGAAGTGAGGTAAGGAAAAGAAGAAATTTCTCGATAACAATGTGATAGAGATTCCCTTACCTCCGGTGTCCTGTAGAAATGTTTCAACGAATGACCTGAGTGGACTCTTGCAGCTTCCGACCAACCTGTGGGCCAAAACTGAGCAGGAGTATGTCCTTAAAGGTGGACTGATGCCGCCTCGTCTAAAAGCATATCCTTGGTCCGACATTGAAGGACTTTGCACGATCCTTCGAGACCCATCTATCTGGGGTCCCATGTTTCCGAAGTCAGGTGATCGGCAGGCAATAAAGAGCGCCGCCAAGAAGACGCCTACCATCCAGAAGCTACCTCACGTTAAGGTATTCAATGTCACCGACGACGCTGTATTCGGCACTGTTATCATAGAGCTTCTCGCATCACCGATCGGACGCAAGGAATTGGACAAGGAGTTCTCCAAAAGATTCAAAGGACTGAAGTTTGAAAAGTCTCTTGCAGAACGTCTCTACTATCATCATCTTGCGCAGTACGAAGGTCGAATTCCGAGATTGGATGAGATTTGCGAAAAACGCACGGATAAGAGCTGGCATTTTGTTCCCGCAAATCTTAAGGCTTGGCTTGCACGGAGGGAGATTTCTCCCAAGGACCAACGACCTCTCTCTCTTTATGCCTGTTTCCTTGCATTACGAGAGCCCGAGCAAGCCGAAGTGGTTCCAAAGGTTTTCATCAATCATGATGAGGCTTTCTTGACCTGGCTGTCTGATGGAGATGTGACATCTAAATCCCCTGATGACACACAGATTCAGGTCCAGACGGCGTCCCTTCCTGCCGATTCGGCCGAACTGGTGCAGCTGCTAACATCAAGCAGTGACTGGGACCGAGAGCTACCCATCAATCAGCTCCGCTCTGCCATCCATCTCCTCACTCGCACGGCAGAAAGACACGCGAACCGTCTGCACGATTTTGACGAGATCCGTTATCGTGTTAGCACACTCCTTGAGAAAGTAGCGCAAATCCCCTGGCTGGCAGGCAACCTCCCGATCGATCAATA
Organism: Deltaproteobacteria bacterium; assembly: GCA_016200595.1. Taxonomy (GTDB): domain Bacteria; phylum Desulfobacterota; class Binatia; order Bin18; family Bin18; genus JACQEL01. The sequence continues at coordinate 2,031 of JACQEL010000513.1, read as the reverse complement.
TCTCTCACTGTCTCCAAACATCTCTGTCGAGGGGGCGCTGGAGCATTTTGCTGCTATCGAACAGGAAGCTACTCATCTCCTCCGATTGCACGATCAGCTGGAGACACTCATCTCTAGGCTTGGCGGTGAGCCTTCTCCCTGCATGTCGCGGGAAGTCACGAACCTGAAAGACATAGCAGTCTGCCTCGAAGAACGTGTAACAAATCTCACAGAAAGGTTACAGGAGATCGGCCTGCGGGAAGAGAGGGTAGCGGAGTTCTTCGACCGCCTCACTGCGGTGGATCAAGAGAACGCCCAACAGCTTATCGAGGACACGGATCTATTACGGTGGGTCGAGATCCTCTGGTTTCATACGGCATCGACACTTATCACCGACGCCGGAAGGCGATACGAGAGGCTCATGGGGCGCTTCGACCTCGTCGGCTTGATTATTGCCCACCTCTGGCGTCTCAATGACGCCAAGGCTATCGAGATTGCCCATACTCTTGTCAGTAAACAAGAGAGGGCGTTAACAGGTCGGCAATTGATCGAGGCCCTCATGTGGCTGACTCCTCTGCAACTGCAGGCGATAAGAGATGCCTGTGCCAGTGACCTTTCAGATACTGCCGAGATGGTTCTCGCCGGAGTTACTGGCTCCAGCCGCCCTGAGCAACACTGCGCTCCTTCACTGTTGCCGGCAGACTTTGGTCAGCGGTGTGCTATAACCGACGAGGGAGAAGTGATCGTACTCAACGCAAAGGCTCTGGTACGGCCTACTATGACTCAGAGCTGGCCAGTTGCCATTACTCAGGGAGCCGTTCCCTTGAGTTCCTTGCTTGGGGACTATTTCCGAGAGGCCCTCGGTACTGCGCCCACCTCTTTGCGTGGAGCTGTAGCGGAATTCTTGAGGCGAGGTGAGCTTCGCGCCGCCTGGGAAGCTGCGGCTGGGGACTTTGAACTCCAACAGTCAGTTGCTGAAGAACTTAAGAACAAGAAAAGCACCACTCTGAAGGATTATGCGGGACTGCTCAAAGAGGCTCAGGACGCTCGCATTCACAATGAATATATCAATCTGTGCCTAACAGAAATGGAGAACGCCTTTAATGCTTTTGACTTTCACCAAGCTATGCAAAGACTCAACGAACTGCAATCCTTGGTTCAGCGGTTCAATGCGTTAAGAGACCCGACTCGTGTGGCATTAGTCGAGTTCCTAGAAGAGGCTGGGCTGCCGGTTCACAATGATGAGTCGCTGGAGCAATTGCAGCAGTACGCAGCTGCGCTTCGTGACCGGCATAGAAACCAGAGGTTGCATTTGTTGCAACTGGAGCACGCAGCCAAGGACGAGCGACTACTTCTATCACTTCGGGATGCCTGGGCCGACCTCGCCCGTCGCTTGGACCGACCCGCTTACTGGCCTAGCGAGGAGAATTCTCGGGCGTTGGCAGATGCGATCGACACTTTCGTCAGATTCATTCTTGGGAAGCTACGCTACAAGGCTGATGATCCAGCAACAGCCGATATGCTTGTGGGACGCCTCGAACAGTGGATCCGGGCTCAGCTCTATACAGGACTCGTGGCAGAAGAGGGTGGAAGGAACGCAGCTATTCAAGCTCTCTCTGATCTCGCTGAGGAGATCGAGGAGTTTGCTCTCGATACACACGTCTTGCGAGTAGTTAGCGCATCGGAACTAACACTACGGTTTCCTCAGGATTCGATTGACGTGAGAGAATAACCTCCCCCAGCAAAAGTGGAGGACGAAGAGCAAGAAAAGGGAGCCCAACGGCACGCAGAGGAGCTGCTCCAGGCGGAAGAAGAATACTGTAGAGAAACAAAGACTGAAAAGACTCAGCTGGAACCAATCAAAAGAGGAGGCAGGTCTCGTAGCGTTTCGATCCAAGACGACGCTGAACAAACGTGCCCTTCCGGTGACGCTGCTTGACATCTGCCATTGATGCGCCGTCCCAGTTCGACAGCGTGTGTTGCGCGCTCGACGCGGAGAGCACACGCCCCCACCTTCACTGGTGCACGTACCTGCTGCTATAAACTCTGCGA
>JACQEL010000532.1 GCA_016200595.1 Deltaproteobacteria bacterium | reverse complement strand
GTTCTCACCGCCGCTCATGATCGCGCCGCTCGTGCAGCGCTATATTTACGAATTCAACGCCAAGCCCGAGCATTTCGGGGAGGTGGCACTGGTGTGCCGCGACAATGCCCAGCGCAATCCTCGTGCCGTCATGCGGGGGCGGCCGCTGACCATGGAGGATTATCTCAATTCACGCCTCATCGCTTCGCCGTTGCGACTCTTCGACTGTTGCCAGGAAAACGACGGCGCCTGCGCACTGATTGTGACGACCCTGGAACGCGCGCGTGATCTGCGACGAAAGCCGGTGCGCATTCTCGCCGCGGCACAAGGGGGGAATCCCGGCTGGAACGATGGTGCACTCGGTTCGCATAACATGCCGATTGCGGAGTACGGCGCTGGTAACGGGGAAACCCTTGCCGCCCGCCTGTTCGCGCGCGCCGGTGTGACACCGGCGGATGTCGATACGGTGCAAATCTATGATCACTTCACCGGTTTAGTGCTGATGACGCTCGAGAACTTTGGGTTCTGTGGACGCGGCGAAGCTGGGCCGTTCGTTGCTGATGGCAATATTCGCTGGCCCGCTGGGCGTCTTCCCTTCAACACTTCCGGCGGACACCTGTCGGAAGCCTACATCCACGGGTTGAATTTAGTAGTGGAAGGCGTGCGGCAACTCCGGGGTGAATCGACGTCGCAAGTCCAAGACGCCGAGATTTGTTTAGTCACTGCCGGTGCGAGTGCTTCGCCATTCAGCGCGGCGATCTTAGGAGTCTGATGATGGCCTATCTCCCGAACGAGGTTCCTGGACCGAGACCAACAGTTGATGACCAAGTGTTCTGGGACTACTGCCAACAACAGGAATTGCGCTTTCAACGCTGCACCGCCTGCCAGCGTTTCCGGCATCCACCTGCGCCGGTATGCCCCCAGTGCCGATCTTTCGAGTCGGAGTGGGTACATGCGCCGCAAACGGGTGTCGTGTTCAGTTTCACCATCGTCCATCATCCTGCGCATCCGGCGGTGTCCACGGTGACGCCGTACAACATCGTGATTGTTGACTTCCCGGAATGTGACCATACACGCTTGGTAAGCAACCTGATTGACGCGCTGCCCGAAGAAGTCCGCATTGGCATGCCCGTCGTGCTCGTATGGGAAACCACGGGCAACGGCAGGGTTGTCCCGAGGTTCAAGAAGGGTAATGATTGAGGTCTGCGGCGTTCTTCCTCCAGAGCAGTCAAGAGCGGAAAGGGGAATCTACGAATGAACGATATTCGTTTCGACGGTCGGGTAGCGGTGATTACCGGTGCGGGCAATGGCTTGGGGCGCAGCCATGCGCGGTTCCTGGCCTCGCGCGGTGCTAAGGTCGTGGTGAATGATCTGGGCGGCACGGTGGCGGGCACGGGAAGTTCCTCTGCGGTCGCCGATGCCGTGGTAGGCGAAATCCGCGCCGCCGGCGGGACGGCAGTCGCCAACTATGATTCCGTCGCCACCGAGGAGGGCGGGCGCAATATTATCAAGACCGCGCTCGACGCCTTCGGCACCGTAGACATCTTGATCAACAATGCCGGGAACGTCCGCGACAAAAGCTTCGCTAAAATGGCACTGGCCGACTTTCGCGCGCTCGTCGATGTCCACCTGATGGGCGCGGTGTATTGCACCCACGCCGCCTGGCCGGTGATGCGCAGCCACAACTTTGGGCGCATCGTCATGACAACCTCGGCCGCTGGATTGTACGGCAATCACGGCCATACGAATTACGGTGCGGTCAAGATGGCCGTGATCGGCTTCATGAATGCGCTGAAAGAAGAAGGGCGCACGCATAACATTACGGTCAATGCCATTGCGCCGATCGCGCTTACTCGCATGTCGCAGACCGCGACGACTCCCAAAATCGCGCCGCTGATCAAGCCCGAATTTGTCACCGCGGCTGTTGCTTGGCTGTGCGCCGCGGAAAACGCAGAGACCGGACAGATCATCCAAGCGGGGGCAGGGTACTACGCGAAGATTGAAGTGCGCGAAGCACATGGGGCAGTGTTCGGGACAGAATCCATTCCCACCCCCGAACAGATTCGCGACCGCTATAAGGAGATCTCAGACATGAGCCAAGCCGCCCCCTACACCAATGCTTCGGAGTCGATCCGTAAGGTATTTCGCCTGGTTGTGCCCAAGCGTTAAAAATTTGACTCGCAGCCTGGTTGCGAGTCACAGAGAAGTCGGTAGCGGCGTTAGTGTCCGGCTGATTTTGCGGCTCGACAGTCGCTCGCCGAACGACTACGGAATGGCTATTCATCATAAGGAGGAACCTATGGCTACAACACCAACACAAGATCCTCGGGAAAGACTTCGTCCCGTCGTGCCCAAACTCATCGATCTTACGGAAAACGTGCTCTTTGGTGACGTGTGGGAGCGCCCTGGTCTCTCCAAACGCGACCGCAGCTTGATCACAGTTGCGGCCCTGGTGGCCCTCTACCGCCCTGAGCAACTCCGTGGTCACCTTGAGCGGGCCTTGGGCAATGGCGTGACCAAGGACGAGATCAGCGAACTGATCACGCACTTAGCCTTTTACTCGGGGTGGCCGACCGCCATATCGGCGGCTGGTTTGGCGAAAAGCGTCTTCGAAGAGAAGAAGTAGCATAAGGGCGACAAAACCGGTCTAGATCGCGCGCTGGAGGCGAACATGCAGGTGGGCTTCGTCGGTCTCGGAACTATGGGTGGTAAGATGGCCGCGAATCTGCAGAAGGCAGGGTATCAACTGGTGGTGCACGATGCGCGGCGCGATGCCGCCGCACCTCATCTCGCTGCTGGCGCGATCTGGGCCGACACCACCCAGCAGGTCGCCGCGGCGGTGGAGGTGGTGTTTACCTCGTTGCCTGGTCCGGTCGAGATGGAGGCAGTAACATCTGGTGAGGGAGGCCTGCTCGCCGGTATCCGTCCCAACTGCGCATATTTTGACCTGTCGACCAATTCGCCAGCGGTCGTGCGCCGTATTCATGCCGCTTTTGCCGAGCGCAAGGCGCACATGCTGGATGCGCCGGTCAGCGGTGGCCCCCGTGGGGCTGCGAGTGGGAAACTGGCAATCTGGGTGGGTGGCGAAGAGGACATTTTCAAGCGGTATAAGCCGGTGCTCGATGCTATCGGTGATCAAGCGCGGTATATCGGTCCGATCGGCGCGGCGAGCGTGGCCAAGCTCGTCCATAACTGCTTGGGCTACACGCTCAACCGCGCCATGTCGGAAGTGTTCACCATGGGAGTCAAAGCTGGGGTGGAGCCCCTAGTGCTGTGGGAGGCTGTGCGTCAAGGTGCTCTCGGACGGATGCGCACCTTTGACGTCGTGCTCAACCATTTTCTGCCCGGGGTGTACGACCCACCGGACTTTGCCCTGCGCCTGGCGCACAAGGATGTCTCGCTCGCCACTGCTCTCGGCCGTGAGTTGAACGTCCCTATGCCCATGGCAAACTTGGCCCTGGATGAGTTGACCACAGCACTCAACCGCGGCTGGGGCGAGCGTGATTCTCGCGCGGCTATGCTCCTGCAAGAGGAGCGTGCTGGCGTGCAAATCGCAGTCGATGAGGAGCGCATACGCGAGGCCTTGCAGCGGGATGCCAAGAAAGGGAACTCTTAGAGCGGGCTCCACTCCGGGTGGCCCGCTTACCATGCAACTCTATATGAGGAGCACGCCAAGAGCTGGATTGTGGATTAGGTCCCCTCTTCCCGTGGAGCCTTGATTAATCAAGGCTCCACTAAGAACTGTTATAGAGCCCAGGACAACCCAGGCTTAGAGAAAACTATGACTGAGAAGCTGCCCGAATACAAGATTTTCGCCCTCAAGTATGCGACCCGCGAGGCGCGGCGCGCGGACCATTTTATCGGCGGCGACCCGCACGCTGGGCCTATGCCGATGGATTACTTCACCTGGGTCATCGTTGGACCGGACCGCGTGTTTCTCGTTGACACTGGATTCACCGCTGAAACCGCGGCGCGCCGCAAGCGCAGGTTCCTACGCTGTCCGATCGAGAGCCTGCGGCTACTTGATATTGACCCGGACGCGGTCACCGATGTCATTCTCACCCACCTGCACTACGATCACGTCGGCAACTTTCACAAGCTGCCGCACGCGCGCTTCCATCTGCAGGAACGCGAACTCGCCTTCGCCACCGGGCGCTATGTGCGGTATCCCTACTTCGGCCACGGCTTCGAAGAGGAAGATATCGTCGGCGTAGTGCGGCTCAACTTCAAGCGCCGACTCGAACTGTACGAGGGCGATATGGAGCGTGCTCCAGGGCTGACGCTGCACTTTGCTCCCGGCCATACAGCCGGGCTACAGGTCGTGCGTGTTCACACCCAGAGAGGCCACGTCGTACTCGCGTCGGATGCGAGTCATTATTACGAGAATATCCGGACCAACCGCCCGTTCATCGCCGTCGTAGATATTAGCGCTGTGCTGGATGCCTTTCGCAAGATCGAACGTCTTGCCGACTCGTCCCACCATATCATCCCCGGCCATGATCCACTCGTCATGCAACAGTACCCTGCCCTATCTCCAGCGTTGCAGGATATTGTCGTACGCCTCGATGTCGATCCTGCGGAGTGACG
>JACQEL010000531.1 GCA_016200595.1 Deltaproteobacteria bacterium | reverse complement strand
TTTGACACGCGAGAACGCAGATCTCCACGAGCGCATTAATCGGCTCAAAGCCGACGATGAGTTCTTAGAGAAAGTGGCACGTGAAGAATTAGGTTTTGTCGGGAAGGGAGAAATCGTCTATCGCTTTCGTAACTCAGGAGACACCGCAGAGCGGTAGGCAGTCATCCTGTCTGTAAAGGCAGGGTCCTATAACCCGCCTCGCTGTCAGCAGTCCCAGAACAGAGAGGTGTGAGCATCTTCTCTGCCGATACGGCTCACTCGCTGGCAAACTCTTCATACTCGTCTGGGTCCATCAGGTCTTCAATCTCATTCTTGTCACTCAGCTCAAGTTCCACCAGCCAACCTTCGTGATAGGGATCTTCGTTGACCAGAGAGGGATGGTCTTCGAGCTCGGCATTGACTGCCGAGATCGTGCCGCTCACCGGCGCAATCAGGTCCGAGACGGTTTTGACCGATTCAATTTCCCCGAAGCTCTCTCCCTTCTCTAACATATCGCCGATGTCAGGCAGTTCAACGGCGATGACCTCCCCCAGTTCATCCTGCGCATATTCGGAGAGGCCTACTTGCGCTCGCCGACCTTCGACCCGGATCCACAAATGGTCCTCAGTAAACTTCAAACTGTCAGCCATGGTATTCGCCTCCTCGGGGCCAGTTGTTAGCGAGCCTTCGCCCTCCTATCAACAAATTTTCTCACCTCAGCGGACGACCCCACTGCGGAAAAGAGAGACCGTGCGGCCTGAGGCCGCCGCCATGCCCTGCTCCATCTCGACCGCGATCTGCCGTGCGGCTTCACACGGATCTTTCGCGTCACGGATCGGCTTGCCAACAACTAAATAATCAGCTCCAGCCCGCATCGCTTCCTCGGGCGTGAGCACGCGCTTCTGATCATCCCAGGATTCTCCACGAGAGCGGACTCCGGGAACGACCAGCAAAAAGTTTTTGCCACACTCGCGCCGAATCCGACTGATTTCCAGCGGCGAGGCGACGACGCCATCCATGCCCGCTTCTTTGGCGAGTTTCGCGAGTCGCGCGACTTGATTCTCCACGCCCGCGATCACCCCGGTGCGCTTCAAGTCTTCCTTGCTCAGGCTGGTGAGCACCGTCACCGCCAGGATCTTGGGGCGGCGCAGGTTTTCCGTTCTGCACACCTTGTTCACTTCAGTCAGCGTGTGGCGCATCATCTCGAAGCTGCCGGAGGCATGCACGTTAAACATCCGCACCCCGAGACGCGTGGCTTCTACCCCGGCCTTCGCTACCGTGCGCGGAATATCGTGGAACTTGAGATCAAGAAACACCTCTCCGCCTTTGTCCTGAATCAGGCGCACGACTTGCGGACCACCGTGCAGAAATAGCTGTTTGCCAACTTTGAAGAGCCCAATCTCGTTGGCGAGCAAGGCCACATATTCCTTGACCTCAGTCAAGGAAGCGACATCCAAGGCGAAGATGAGGCGCGGTTTCGCCCCGCCCTGGCGGGAAGAGAGAAACGGCCAGGAGAGATTCACGCTGACGCTGCTCCTTTGTGGGCTCTGGCGACGGTAGCGACCACCTCAGCAAGAGCTATCTCGGTGGCCTGCGTCTCGGTGCGCCCTTTCAGTTCCACCATACCACGGGCAAGAGTTTTTGTGCCGATCGTTACGCGCAACGGGATCCCGAGCAGATCTGCGTCTTTGAACTTGACCCCAGGTCGCTCATCACGGTCATCCAGGAGTACCTCTAACCCTGCGCCGCCGAGCTTCGTATAGAGCTCTTCGGCCGTTTGGCGGATCGCCGCGTCATTCCAATTGACCGGCACGATGTAGACGTCCACTGGCGCGAGCGGCGCCGGCCAGATGATACCGTTTCCGTCATGGTGTTGTTCGATCGCTGCGGCCACGGTGCGAGTAATGCCAATGCCGTAACACCCCATCTCCATGGGATGCTGTTGTCCCTGGGCATCGAGATAGGTCGCGTTGAGTGCCGTGCTGTACTTGGTGCCGAGATAAAAAGTCTGTCCGACCTCGATTCCCCGATGTGCAGTGAACACTCCACCCTGGCAGCGCGGGCAGGCATCGCCGGCTCGCGCCTGACGAAGGTCGGCGAAACGGAGCAAGGACAAGTCTCGTTCTTGATCGAGCCCAGTCAGGTGATAGTCGCGCTCGTTGGCGCCACACACGAGTCCGTGCGTACCGCGGAGGGCCCAATCCCCAATCAGCGACGCCTTCACGCCCAGCGGTCCGGCAAAGCCCAGCGGTGCACCGGTGGCCTCGACCACCGCTGCTTCATCCGCCAGCGCGACCCCCTGACAGCTTAAGACGTTCTTGAGTTTGGCTTCGCTGAGCTCATGATCGCCACGAATCAATACCGCCACGAGCGCGCCCGTATCAGTCACGTACAGCAGCGTCTTGACCAGGCGCTCTCTCGGCTCGCCCAAAAACGTAGCAACCTCGTCGATCGTTCTTTGCTCCGGAGTATGGACTTTTCTTAGGGGAGCAGTGGCGTGAGACTTCGGACTTTGGACATCGGACTCCGGACTCCGTGCCAGTTCGGCTTTCTCGACATTCGCGGCATAGTCACATTTATCACAACTCACAATGGCGTCTTCGCCAGAGTCGGCGAGGACCTGAAACTCGTGCGAGAGCGTGCCGCCGATCGCGCCCGTATCGGCTTCGACCGGACGATAGAGCAGACCGCAGCGGTCGAAGATCCGCTGGTAGGTCGCAAACATGTTCTGATATTCACGCTGACAGTCGGCAAAGTCGGCGTGGAAGGAATAGGCATCCTTCATGATGAACTCGCGCCCACGCATGAGCCCGAAGCGCGGGCGTACTTCATCGCGAAACTTGGTCTGGATCTGATACAGGTTCAGTGGCAAATCGCGATACGAGTGCAACTCGCGACGCACGATATCGGTCACGATTTCTTCATGCGTCGGACCGAAGCAGAAGTCGCGCTCATGTCGGTCTTTGATGCGCAGCAGTTCTTTGCCATAGTGTTCCCAGCGTCCGCTCTCTTGCCAGAGCTCAGCCGGGCAGATGGCGGGCATGAGGATCTCCTGCGCGCCGGCGCGATTCATTTCCTCGCGGACGATAGCCTCGACCTTACGCACCGCACGCAAGCCCAAGGGAAGAAAATCATAGATGCCGCGCGCGACCTGGCGGATCATGCCTGCCCGCACCAGCAGGCGATGGCTGACCACTTCGGCTTCAGCCGGGTCTTGGCGGAGAGTTGGGATCAACGATTGACGGTATCGCACAAAGATATCGTAATACAGACGAGATACTTGCTGGGGGGCAGATTAGACAGGAGAGGGTAGGGGTGTCAAGAAGGCTGCGAGTTGTTTTTCTTCCGTTTACCTCCGTCGCCGATTATGGTGTCCTCCCACGACTTATCCGGCAAAATCAGTTCGTCTCTCTATCCCCCATCCCCCGATCAGCGAATGCGCGGCCGGTTAGCCGATCACGGTGACACGGCCACTGTGCAAGTCATAAACAGCTCCTATTATCTTTATCTGCTTCTGCTTGAGGGCCTTGGCAATGATCGGATCTAAGGTTTGCAGCCGTTCGACGCCGATTTGGACATTGGCCGTGATAGCATTTTCCAGCAAATCACCAGACTGGCCCTTGGCTCTGATCACCGCGGGTTTGAGGAGATTGACCAAACTGTTAAGAGCCCCGGGTAAGGGGTCGCGTTCGTTGAGGTGCTTTATCGCCGCTTTGACAGCCCCACATTGGCTATGCCCGAGCACGACTATCA
>JACQEL010000530.1 GCA_016200595.1 Deltaproteobacteria bacterium | reverse complement strand
GTGCACGTCGATGGGACTGCCCGCGCGCAGACCGTCACGCAGGCGGCGAACCCGCTGTATTACGCGCTCATCAGAGAGTTCGGCAAAGCGACCGGCGTCTATGGTGTACTCAACACCTCTTTCAATCTCAAGGGACAACCGATTGTAAATACCCCGAGAGAGGCGGTTGCAATGTTTGGGCAGACTGACCTGGACTATCTCCTTATCGGCGATTTCGTCGTCCAACGCTGAACGTTTGCCCGGCCCGGGAGATTCTGGCAAAGAAGGCAGAGAGGGTGCAGATCTCATGGCTGCTTTGCTCCGAAGCCTCAACCCCTATGCGCGCGCCGACTGACCTGAACGTCCAATGCGGATAATAGCCACACTCGTCTCGCATCGGCACCTCTTGGCGACGATGGTGAGGAGGGATATCGGGGCGCGATTTGCCGGCTCAAGTCTGGGTGGTCTGTGGACCCTGATCCATCCCGTCATTATGCTGAGTTTGTATACTATGGTGTTCGCCTATATCTATCGCGTGCCACAGATGGAAGGCGGTCATAGCTTTGCCGAGTTTGCCTTCTGTGGGCTGTGGCCCTGGATGGCCTTTCAAGAGGCCTGTTTGCGCTCGGTAACTGTCATCATTGACAATGCCAATCTGGTTAAAAAACTGCAATTTCCTTCCGAGTTGCTCGTGATTTCTGTCACCCTTGCCGGTTTTTTGACTCAAGGGATAGGCTTTTTACTATTTCTGCTCGGGTTGATGATTTGGCATGGATCTGTGTCGGTCGTGAGTATTGCGCTTTTAGCCGTTCCCCTCGTAATTCATATCACTCTCGCTGCTGGCATCGGGATGATCCTGGCCTGTGGCAATGTCTTCTTTCGCGACCTCGGGCAGTTAGCGACCGCTGGTTTTACCATATGGTTTTTTCTCACACCGGTGCTCTATTCGCCTTCCTTGGTTCCTACGGTTTTGCAGCCTGTTTTGCAGTGGAACCCGGTCGCCCCACTCCTCGGCCTGTATCGTTCGCTGATTTTAGCCCACACTTTTGTCGGAGAGCTAGGGTTACTGTATTGCGCTCTAGTGTCGGGTATCTTGTTCTGGCTCGGAGCCTATCTCTTTCACCGCTGTCGAGGGTTCTTTGCTGATTACCTGTGACGGGGAGGGCGCTCGCTCTATGCTAAAGAATCTTTTTTCTTTGCTTGACTATTTCCTTGTTCTCCCTGTTATCAGTCTTTTCCCCCTCCCGTTGGCGTACCAACTTGGTCGATTCCGAGGCCGTTTCCATGCGCGGTGGGATCATACGCGCACGGCTTTAGCAAGGAAATCGGTGGAGGATCTGTTGGGGAAATCGCAGAGTCCTATTGCGCGGCGATATCAAGAGGTGCACTCGTGCGACGAGTTGGATGCGTATTTATTTCTCGTTAAACCGTTTCACCAGGTGGCGCAATTCATCCATGTGGAGGGGGCAGAATATGTGCACGAGGTGAAACACTTAGGGAAGGGTGTGATTCTCTTAGGCGCTCATCTGGGCGGCGCGCTGTTCCTCAATCCTTTCCTCCGTTCTCTGGGGGTGCAACCTCAGCTCATCATGCGCCCGGTGGTGAAGGAGGAGTTCCCCAGCCTGTTCTCTGCCTTGTACCTGTATTCTCGCTTTCGCAGTTGGTGTGTGACCCGGGCAGTGGGCGCTCCACCTCTGCTCAGTGGTAGAGGGGTCGAAGAAGCGATAGAAGCAGTTCGTCAAGGAACCTTTTTATGGATCGCGTTGGATGTTCCTCCTTATCTCACAGGCAGGACGACACAGACCGATTTCTTTGGACAGCCAGCTCGCTTTCCCTATGGTCCATTCATCATTGCTGCACGAGCAGAAGCGCCCATTGTCCCGTTTTTTTCGTCGTTGGACGACAACAACCAGCGCACGTTTCGCTTTCTCCCACCAATCTGGCCCTCGGCAGATCCATATAAGATGGAAGAAACGTTCCATTGCTGCGTACAGCTGCTCGAACAGGAGATTCGCACGCGGCCTGAGCAGTGGTTTTTCTGGGAAGACCCGCGAATATTCTTTGAACCTTCTTCGCAGGAAGACGAGATGGTCGAGAGGCATCAATGAGTGAACGGCAGAGTTACGGATGTATGGTTGAGGACATCCAGACCTTCGATAAAGAAGGGCACGCAGGACAGATGGTGTGCGCTGGTGACCCTCTCACTATTAGTTTTCTTGTGCGGATTACTGAGGACATTTTTTTTGACCCTATTTTCCGTCTTTCCTTGGTCAGTCTCGAAGATACGAAGCTGAGGTATACGCGGTCTATGGGAGAAGATGGGTGGGACATCTCCTGGCTGCCACGCGGCACCTACCCTGTCGAATGGCAAACCCCCCGGCTGTCCCTCCCGCCCGGGGAATATAGAGTTGACATCGAAGTGGCGATCGTGCCCAATGGGCAGTATCAACGTCTCTTCTCGGTTGAGGCGTCAACTCCGCTCGAAGTAAGGGGAGCAGGACGGGGCGAGTCTGCGGAAATATCGGGGGTGTGGCGGCTCTCTGGGGTCGAAGGGCTGAGCTGGCGGAAGGGAAGGGACAACTGGTTCTTTAAACATTTCGAACACGCGGCGCGGGTGATTCTCTATTACATGCTCGATGACTCCCCGCTGCTCAAAGGGAAAATTCTCGACGTCGGATGCGGTGAGGGCATTACTGACTTAGGCGTTTTCCTGCGCAAGAGGCCTGAACTCCTCGTGGGGATCGACCTCGAAGGGAACTTCCGCGAACTGCCGCGGATGATGCGAGAGAATGGGTTGTCGCTCGACGCACTGCCGGAAAATTTGATTTTTCGTCAGCTCGATGCCAATCGTATTCCCTATCCGAACGATTACTTTGATGTGGTCCTTTCCTGGGCCTCTTTGGAGCACCTCGCTGGTGGGCATTGGCAAACCCTGCAGGAGATCAAGAGAGTCTTGAAAGACGGCGGGCTCTTTTTCGTGCACCCAGGTCTCTACTATGCCAACTTCGGTCATCATCTGGGAGAGTTTACCTCCGAGCCCTTCGTCCATTTGCAGAAAACCCCTGAGGAACTCAAACAACTCGTCTTTGCGGCGCAGCCGAACTACATGGACCGGGGCGGCCTCACCTATGCGCCTGCAGATTTCTGGCGGTATTATTCAGAGCTTAACAAGATTACCGTGTCCAGCATTGAGCATGAGCTGCGAGCCCTCAACTTCGAGTTCAAAAAAGTCGCGGTGCGGACAGAAGACCTCGTGACTTATACCCCGGAATTGCAGAAATATCCCCTCCAGGATTTGACTACCCTGGAGCTCTACATGACCGTGATCAATCGTAAGAAGAAAACCGTACATGAGGAGGCGGGACGTTTTGCAGAAGCAAGCCAGGGGACCAAACAGGCAGAGGTTTTCAACGCGGCGGACGGGCGGCCACGGCTGCGGAGATTCTTGAGTCAGATGTGGAAATCGGCCCTTTCTTGGGCAAAAGGCTGAGCCTTCTCAGTTGTGTCCCGTTCCCTTCCTACCGCGCATTTAGGAGAACGCTCACTTCGTGACGAGATAGCAGCCGAGCACAAGCCAGTCCATACTGCTACGGAGGAATGTGGCGAATGCCTCTGCCGGAGTAGCCACGATAGGCTCACCCTTGAGGTTAAATGAGGTGTTCAGCAACACGGGCACTCCTGTCGCTTCGGCGAACAACTCAATGAGGCGGTAATAGCGAGGGTTCGTTGCGCGCGAAAGCGTTTGCACACGGCTG
>JACQEL010000529.1 GCA_016200595.1 Deltaproteobacteria bacterium | reverse complement strand
TGAACCCACCCTCAGCTTGTTCGACCCGACCAGCCTGGCAGCGCGAGTGAAGGCAGTAGGGTTTGCCCAGGTCTGGGACTTTGGGCCAGAGGCAGCCAACGCGCGCTACTTTGCTGGTCGTGCCGACGGGTTACGTGTCGGGCAGTTGACGCACCTTATGAAGGCGAGAGTCGGCGATGGCTCCGCGCCAGAGGGGGGAGACTAGAGCAAATTGCAGAGGAGTTTAGTTACGTCGTGCCATAGGGTGCCACGGGCAGACCAGCTGCCCGTGCCTTTTCCCAACACTGGCGAACCAGTCCACTACTGTCCGAGAAATTTTCCTGGGCGAGGCTCAGGATTTGGGCTTTGCCCTTTGGAGTGCGGGAGCCGCGCTCCCGCTTTTGCCGTGCGCCACCACGCTACACACGGTATCGGTCTGCAGCCATGCTGCAGACCAACAAAGCGCCAGCATGGCTGGCGCACTCCATATTGGAACAACTCGCCAGTGGCACGCCCGTACTATCGGATAAACGCAACTGAAAACCGCTCTATATGCGGAACACACCAAGATCTAGAGGTGTCGATGGGGATGACCTTCCCAGTGGCACCGCCGGCTCGGCGGTGCGCACCGGCCAGCGGCCGGTGCCACTATGTTCTGCGGCCTGAGGGGTCAATCCCTATCTTGGTGTGCCGGTCATATAGCGGCTAGCTGTTCTTTTCGATTCTCGCTCCCAGTGCTTTGGCGGTTTCCGGCGGCAGGCCAGTGGGATCGAGCAACATGCCGTGCACCTTTAGCCAATGCGTATGGGCCAGTTGATGCAAGGCGAACGAGGTCTGCATAGCCTGTGCACGGCCCTGGACATCTTCCGCTACATTCACGGCTTCCTTGGTCAATTTGAGGGCAAAGAGTGACTTCTGGGTAATCTTCTTCGCCATCTCCAGCACGGTTTCTTGCAGCTGGTCGCGCGCAACAATCTGGTTGACCATGCCGATTTGCTTGGCTTCTGCGGCCGAGAGCCAATCTGAGGTGAAAAGGAGCTCTTTCGCTTTGCGGGGCCCCAGTTCCCAGGGATGCGCAAAGAATTCTACCCCACCGATGCCGAAGCTCACCACCGGGTCACAGAACTGGGCGTCATCACTGGCAATGATAATGTCGCACGGCCAGATTAACATGAGACCGCCAGCCACGACTTTCCCCTGAACGGCGGCGATCGTCGGCTTGGGAATATTGCGCCAGCGCTCACAGAAGCCGATGTAGACCTCTTTCTCGCGGGCCATCTGGGCCTCAGCTCCGGCGCAGGTAAACCCACACCACGTGCCGACAGTGCGAAACTCCGACATCTTCTGGTAGGAATTCTGCTCACGCAGATCATGGCCAGAGGAGAAATGTGGGCCGTTAGCGGCCAGGATGATGACCTTGACGTTATCGTCTTGCGCGGCAAGATCGAACGCGTCATTCAACTCGTAGAGCATCCGCGTGTCTTGCGAGTTGCGCGTCTCTGGCCGGTTCAGCACGATGCGAGCGACATGCTGGGCTGGAGTTTCATACAAGATGGTTGCGAATTCTTTCATAGAGCCTCCTTTGTAGAAATCGTACAGTATTGCCAGCGAAGCAAAAAAAGCTTATTTGCTCGCGAGCGGCAAAGTACACGACTTGGCAAGTCTCGGCTATGATGCCATCGGGGGATGGGTGCAGTAGTAGCGTGCGCTATGCGCACGAAAAGAGGAGGGCGGAGCGGCAGGGCTATAGGCCGATGCCTAAGCTTCCTCTGTAGACGAAGGAACAGGAACGTTGTAATGCCAGGTAAGCGTAAGCAAGGTATCGCCCCACGGCAGCGACGCCACCTGGCATTCCGGAGTGCCCTCTGCCGGGAGTTCGGGATGCCGACGACGTGCTTCGGCCATCGCTAAACCGAGCAACTCATCCTGTGCGGGCAGGGTTGAGCCGTTGGTCGGCAAGGTCAACTCGGAGGCATGCAGGGTCACTGTGAAGGTCACGTGCATTGCCGCCGAACTTCGCGGCGGGGAGAGGAGAGGCTCCGCTTCTACAGTCGCGGGAGCAGGCACAGAAAGTTCAGGTGTTTGAACGCGTACTTCTACGGTCGTGGTCTCTTCATCTGGGACTTCTGGGGAAAGGGCTACAGTGGCGACGGAAGTCTCGACTCGCTCTTCCGGCGAGGCGTCGGCTCGCTCTTCTGGCAAAGGGGAAGTGAGAACTCCCTCAGGTTCTTCCTCGCGGATCTCTTCCGCCTCCCGTGCTCCTCCCCGTCTTCTCCCACGGCCACGTGTGCCGCGTTTTCTTCCCCCGCGCTCTTCACGGTCTCCCTGTTCCGCCTGGGCTTCGCGTACAGGGGGACGTTCAGCTCTGGGCTGGGCGCGTGGCTCAGGGCGAACCCGTTGTTCACCTGAAGTGATGCCGTGCGTGAAATAATGGACCGTCTCGTTCGACAGAAAATCGAACACTTCCTCAACGAGGTCAGTCGCGTTTTCTTCGTTGCCGGCTTCGACATCGAAGTCCGCGATCACCGTGAAGTACAAGGTGTCAGACTTGGGCGCGGTGCTGATCCCGCCGCTCGTGTCATGCTCGTAATAGCGTACCCGTGGGTGACGGATAGTCTTAAAGAGCGCTATCGCAGTGCGGTCCGCTTCTTCTGGAGAAGAGCCTCGGGCTTCAAAAACAGCAGTCGCGTGAAAGTACGGCATAAGAATTAAGAGTGCCCCCTATATAGAGGCCAACCTCGGTTTACGCAAGGGCGGATTGCACTTTGTGCAGAGCGACGAGCGGTCTGTCCGGAGTGGATGACCGAGCGGGTAATAACGACTGTAGTCGTTCCCGCTACCCCGCAGGCGACTAAAGTCGCGACTACAAGGGAAATACGTTTGACCGACCATTAGAAGTCTAGACCTCGCGCACATTTCAAGGTATAGTTCCCTCATCGGTCGGGTTGACACAGACCCATACGCCCCGATTCTTGTAATCCGGCAGGACGGAGCGGACCGAGCCTCGGGCCGGCAACACGGCGGCTGGTTCCTGGCGAAGCGGCATCTGGACCCGCTATGGGTGCGCCGAGAAAGGAGGTGATCCAGTTATGCAATCTTCTACGGTGATCTGTGAGGTGGTGGCCTCCTAGGCCGACGTACCCAAATTTTTTGGGGTGGTCGCTTGGGAGGGCCCAGGCACCATCGGCACCCCGACAGCCCGCTTTCACCGGCGGGACGCCTCCTGAGGCGTGATCCTGTCGGGGTTTGCCTTTTGTGAGACCAGATACGGCAAGAGGGTCGAGAACAGATTCACCTCGGAGCCGAGTTGCTTGCCGATACCACTCAGTAGCCCCATCACCCGCCCGACCAGCACTAAATCGCCTGGTGCTTCGACGATCGGATCTTTCCGCATCGCTTGGGAAATCTCGTCATTAAAGCGCTCGACCATCTCCGGGTCGGCATAGGCTTTATTCTCTTTAACCGAGTGACCGAGCATGGCCTCGCCCAACACCAGCAAGCTTTCTGCCCCGCCATTCTTGGTGACGAAGCCGAGACGACGAAAAGAGGCAACAATCTCATCGGCATCTTGCCTCACAATCGCGGTGGTGAGCCGAACCATCTCCGTGGGAAACTCCGGGGGCAAATCTTTCGTCAAACCGAAGTCTAAGAATACCAAGCGCGGCCCCGGCTGCACCAACAAGTTGCCGGGATGGGGGTCGGCGTGGAAGAGGCCGTCAAGCAAGATCTGCTGAAGATAGATCTCGGTAAGTTTTTGCGCGACCGTGCGGGTATCAATCCCCGCTGCCCGCAGGGCCGCGACGTCGGTCACCTTGATGCCCTCCATGAATTCCATCACTAAAAGGCACCGGGTGGTGTATTCCCAGTAGATGCGGGGCACGATCGCATCGTCTCTGCGGGCGGAAAAGTTGCGCGCCACAGTTTCGGCATTATGACCTTCATGGATGAAATCTAGCTCTAGCGGGATATAGCGGCGCAATTCCTTGAGGATAAAGCGAAAGTCATAGCGCGGCTCCAAGCGCGCCAGCCACTCGACGAAAAATGAAACATTTTGCAGATCGAGATCGACGAGGGCGGCAATATCGGGATACTGCACTTTCACCGCCACCCGCCGACCGTCGTGCAAGGTCGCTTCATGCACTTGCGCGAGCGACGCGGCGGCGACCGGTTGGGGAGAGAACGAAGAGAAGACCTCAGCTATCGGCTTGCCTAACTCGGTTTCGAGGCGTTGTTTGATGACCGCGAACGGGCGCGGCGGCACGCGGTCCTGCAGACGCGAGAGCACCTCGATATATTCTGGAGGGAGAATATCTGCTCGCGAGCCGATGAATTGGCAGGCCTTGACCAGCCAGCCCTCCAGCCGTAGGGCGGTACGATAAATGAGTTCGGCGCTGCGACGGTGATGGCGAACGTAGCGCTGGGCCTGAGCTTGAGGAGCAAAAAAGCGACGCGAGAACTGGATGACTTTGTAGCCGCTGTAGATGCGGACCACCATTTGCGCCACCAGGAAAAAGCGGCCGAGCCGCACTTGGCGGGCCAAAGAACGTTCACGGTGATAATTAGCGTCAACAGGGTTCTTCATGTGCATGCTTTCGTTGAGGTTGTTCTGTCTTGCGCTTTCAGGCAACACCATTGTACCCTAAACCAGGAGGCAAGAGAGTGGTACACACGACCCTAGCGCCTGTCCACCGTAGGGGCGAAGCATTTGCGTATTAGGCTCCCCACGGCGTTGGTCTATAGGGGGCAAATGCTTCGCCCCTACCCGCGCAGCTACGAACAGTGTCCTCATGTCGTGCATTCCGGTTTAGCAGGAAAATCACAGGGGCGGCATCTATGCTATAGATGTTAGATCCGTAGACTCGGTGAAGATATGGTCTCAAACGCGCTGAGGCAGAGTTGAGCACGCCTCGTAGACTGCAACCTCGGCTCATATGGGCAAAGGGTAGGAAAAGATGAAAACGTTTTCGCTTCCTATGCTTATCGGCTCCTTGGGGTTTATGCTGTGTGTAGGTTGCAACGGTCCAGAACAAGAGGCCAAAAAAGAGCTGGCCGAGGCAACCCAACTTATACAAGCCGCGCGCGAAGCTGAGAAGACCAGCTACGCTGTGGCGTTCGAGCTTTACCAGGAGGCGCTCAGTAAAGCTGTAGCGATCACCGCAAACTATCCCACCACTGCGCTGGCAGAAAAACTTGCCCAAGGCGGAACGAAGATCGGACCTTATTCGCTGGCGGAATTGACCGAGACGGTCGTTCCCCAGGCAAAAACTAAAGCCGACGCCGAACAACATCCCCTGGCGTGCGCCCTGCTCGTCGCCAAGACGGTGGAAAGTGTTACCACTAAAGCCAGAATGTTGGCTGATATCGCCAACAAATATGCCAGCACCGGGCAACACGATCTGACCCTGCAGATAGTTAAAACCGCAGGGAATGCAACCTACGAGATGTTGTCAAAAATGATCGGCGAGTACACTGCAGCCGATCAATATGACCAAGCCTTTGCTGTAGCCACCGCTGTAGAAGATCCCGCGATCAAGGCGTGGGCAGTGGATTGGATAGCGCATGAAAGTGCGAAGGGTGGTCAGTACGACCGCGCCCGGCAAGCTGCCGAGGTGATAGAAGATCCCTATTTCCGCGCCGATGCCTTAACCGCGATAGCCGGTCGGTACGTACAAGCGAGTCAAGTCGTATCTCTCTTTGCGTGGGCCGATTGGCAAGCGGCAGGACCGTCAGATATCCCCGAGCGCTTCGTTTCCCGCCCTTTGCCGGCAGAGAGTCAGAAAAAAGCTGAGGAGATCTTGCTGCAAGCCGTACAGGTGGCCAGCCGTATTGACGAATCGTCGACCAAAGTGGAGATCTTAAACGGTATAGCTGATCAGTATGCCGAGGCCCAGCGGCGCGAGAAAGCCACGGAAGTCCTCGACCAAGCCTTAGCAGAAGTTCCCTCTATTGAAGAACCCTCTGACAAAGTAGACGCGTTAGCGAAAATAGCGGCTTTGTACGCTGAGACGCGGCAGCAGAACAAAGCCGCGGAAGTCTTAGCGCAAGCCTTACCAATCGCGGGAAATATCGAGGAAGCTGCATCTAAAGCCGATGGCTTAACTAAAATCGCGCACGCTTATGTCGAGGTGAAACAGTACGAACAGGCCCTTCGCATTGGCAATGCCATAGAGGATGCCTCTGCTAAGGCTGGGATTTTAGCCCAGGTCGCGAACGAGTACGTTGAAGCTGAGCAGTACGAGCCGGCGCTCCGCCTCGCTGACACCATAGCTGACCCCAGTCTGAGAGCCGGAGTGCTAGCGAAAATCGCTCGCCAGTATGCCGACGCTGGTGCCGAGGAAAAAGCCTTACAGATTACCTCTCTGTTATATCAAGACTTGCCCGAGATAGCCGCCAAGTATGCGGAGGCCGGTCAGTACGCTGACGCCCTACAGATTGCCAATACCATTCCTGAGGCCTCGGACAAAGCTAAGGCGTTAAGTGAGATCGCCTTGAGATATGCGACTGCAGGGCAACCGGAGCAAGTGGCACGGATCTTATCGCAACTACGTGTAGTGACTGAAACAATTGACGATCCGGCTGCTCAGGCCAGGATATTAGCCGAGATCACCGGCAAGTATGCGGAAGTCGGACAATTCGACTATGCTTTGCAGATTGCTAACACGATTTCTGAAGCCGCGGCCAAAGCCGAGGCATTAAGCGAGATCGCTCGCAGGTATGAGGTAGTTGGCCAACACGAGCAAGCTGCGGAGATCCTGTCCCAGGTTTTACGAGCAGCCTCAGCCATCGACGATGCCGCTGGAGCGAGAACATTAACCACTATCGCCCAACAGTATATAGACGCAGGGCAGTATGAGGCTGCGCTACAAACGGCCGCCATTATTAAGGACACGTCCGCCAAAGCGCGGGTGTTGGCAGCCATCACACGTCAGTATACAGAGGCGGGGCAGTATGACCGTGCCCTGCAGATAGCAGCCGCGATTGGCGACTCGGCGACGAAGTCCAGAGTACTGGCGGCCATCGCGCGCAAGTATGTGCAAGCCGAGCAATATGCGCAGGCTCTGCAGATCGTCAACACCATGACCGACGGGGAACTGAAGGCGGGAATAGTCGCTGACATCTCCCGCCAGTATGCTGGAGTAGGGCAATATGATCAGGCTCTGCAGATGGCGATGACCATCAAAGAGGCTTCTGCGCAAGCTCGGGTGCTGGCGGAACTCGCGCGCCAAAGCGCAGCGGCTAGGCGGTATGATCAAGCTCTGCAGGCAGCGCAGGCAATAGCCAATGTCTCTGCCAGAGCAGGGACGTTGGCCACAATTGCCCGCAAGAGTGCTGAAGATGGGCAATACGAGCAGGCCTTGCGGATCAGTGACATGATCCCAGATGTGAGTCTCAAAGCTGGAGTGGTGATAGCGGTTGCTCGCAAGTACGCTGACGCCCAGCAGTATGAGCAGGCCTTACAGGTGGCTGGCTCTATAGTCGATGATACCGCCAAGGCTAAAATCGTTGCAGAAATAGCCCGCAAGCAGGCAGAGACAGGCAAGCAAGAAGAAGCCTGGGAAATTTTATCGCACATTCCGAAAAATTGGCCTGAACTTGCCCGCAACTATCTCGCCACCGGACAATACGAACGAGCTTTACGGGTGGCTCACTCTATAGTTGATCCCTCGAGCAAAGCTAAAGTGTTAGTGGAGATCATCCGTAATCGTCTTGAAGCCGGGCAATACAACCAGGCTCTCCAGGTCGCCACCGAACTCAAAGACCCCTCAGTGAAAGCCCGGATGTTAGCCGAGGTCGCCCGCCGTCGTCTTGAAGCCGGTCAATATGACCAGGCTCTCCAGGTCGCCACGGGCATTGCCGATGCTTCTGCCAAAGCCCGAATGCTCGCGGAAATTGCGCGCAAAGAAGTCGAGGCCGGGCAATGCGAGTCGGCCGGCCAGATTGCTCCTACCCTCATTGATACCGGGCGCAGAGCCGGAGTCTTCAATGACTTGGCTCGCTGCTATGTAACCGCGGGGCAATGCGAGCAAGGTTTTCACGTCGCTACGGGAATCGACGATCCGGCCATGAAAGTCAGAGCATTAATGGAAATAGTCCGCCAATGTGGCAGAGGGAAAAAAGGCAGCGACGAAAACACTACGGAGATTCTCGCGCAGGTTCTCGAGTTAAGCCGCATGTTTCCAGATGCTGAAGCGCAAGGAAAGCTGCTGACTGCAGTGGCTCGTCGGTATGCAGACGAAGGTCAATATGACCAAGCTTTTCAGGTTGCCCTGACGCTTGGGGACGCCTCTGCCAAGGGAGAAGTAGTGACTGACATCGCCCGTGACGAATTGACTCATAAGTACCCAAAGGTCGAACTTAACCAGAAGGCAGCAGGGTTCCTCTCAGCAACTAATGAAATATGGCAGGGAGCGCGAACGCAAGACTTGACGTTGGCTGACGCCGCCCTCAACTACGCGGCCTCTGCTCAGTACGACCGCGCCTCTGCAGTAGCGCAAACGATGGCAGATGCATTCCTGCAAGCCTTGACCCTGACAGAGATTGCCAGCACCTGTGTCGAAAAGGGACAAGCACAGAAAGCGGCTGCGCCCTTGTCCCAAGCGCTCGCGGTAGCTGGTACGATAGGAAATGCTGGGGCTAAGGCCAAGGTATTGGCGGCTGCCGGTTTCTTATATGCGGAAACTGGACAGAACGTTGATGATGGCACGAAAAAAGTTTTACACGAGATGATTGCCAGGCTCGGTGAGCGAAGCAAGCGCGAGCAACCGGTGGGGGCGCAGCGGCGCTTGACTGTGCCCGAAAGAACACCGGTGGCTGCCCCGGCTGAATAGGGGTGAGGCGCGCCATGGGAGCATTGGTCACAACTTAGGCAAATTCACCTTTGCGCCAAGCCCTTGGGTCCCGTCCCCCCTTGTGGGGCAATGGTGTTAAGTTAAGCCAGCACCCGCTTTCCATACTTGGCAAAGCGGAGTCGATGGGCGGCGGAACGTTTTTTCCGCGCGAACTGGCGCCCTGCGTGGTGCCGGGTCGGGGCGGTCTGCAACAAAT
>JACQEL010000511.1 GCA_016200595.1 Deltaproteobacteria bacterium | reverse complement strand
CAAAAACATCTACGGCGTGACCAAGACTGCGGCAGAGGACCTTTGCCAGCTATTCCACCGGAATCACCGGCTCCCGTGCCTGGGTTTGCGAACCTCTCGTTTTATTCCGGAAGAGGATGACAACCAGGCGATGCGACAGGCCCATGACGACAGCAACGTCCAGGCGAACGAATTTCTCTACCGACGCGTGGATATTGAGGACGTGGTGAACGCGCATCTACTCGCGCTTGAGAAGGCTCCGGCAATCGGCTTCGACCGCTACATCATCAGTGCAACCACCCCTTTTACGCGTGACGATCTGTTCGACTTGCGCGCGAACGCCCTCCTGGTGGTGAAACGAAAGTTCCCGGAATATGAGGAAGAGTACGCACGCCGAGGCTGGAAGATGTTCCCCGGTATCGAAAGAGTGTATGTCAATGAACGAGCCAGGAACGGGCTGGGCTGGCGCCCCCGATATGACTTTGGCTACGTGCTCGACCGCCTGAGAGCGGGGGCAGACCCGCGCAGTCCCCTGTCGCGTGCGGTGGGGTCAAAGGGATACCACCCGCGCAAATTTGCAGCAGGCCCATACCCTGTGGAGTGACGCATGATTGCGAAAACCGAAGTTCGAGCCGAGCGGGTGTCCTGAACTTTTCGATCCCGGGCGATTTCAAGCAGGAGAGGCGAGCAATTTATCGTTCTTCCTAATCTCAAAAGATTTTCTCTCTGCCCTACCCATGCTCGGCAAATGCGTTCTCTTCTGCCTTTCGCCAGGTAGAATTGCAGGCGTCGGGGCGGGCGGAACGCCCGGGCTCCTGGGAGGGAATCTCTACAGGCAAACTACTCTGGGGATTACCAGGCACCAACCTTAGAGAGGCAAGACCGCCGAAGCATTGAGATCAAGAGCAGAGCGCTGCCCTTGCACTAGACGCCAAGCACCAGCAAAGGCGATCATGGCCGCGTTATCAGTGCAGAGCTTCAGCGAGGGCACGAATAGGTCCAGTCCTCGCTGCTTTCCCTCTTCGAGCATGCGCTGGCGGAGCCGCGAGTTCGCCGATACTCCACCCGACACGACAATCCGCTCCAGCCCTAACTCACGGGCCGCGCGTAGAGTAGGCTCGACCAGCATGTCAACCACCGCTTCTTGATAACTGGCAGCGATGTCTTCATCGCGAAACGAGGTGCGGCCTTCCGCTTGGAGAAACAAACGCAGAGCAGTCTTGAGGCCGCTGAAACTGAAGCCGCATTTACCAGATTTCAAATGCGCACGGGGAAAGCGGATTGCAGTCGGGTTGCCACTTTGCGCCAGCCGATCGATCACCCGACCCCCAGGATACCCAAGCCCGAGCATCTTAGCGGCTTTATCGAAGGCCTCACCAGCAGCATCGTCTCGCGTACCACCAAGCAAATGATAGTCTCCCCAACCGCGCGCCACGTACAAACTGGTATGACCACCGGAGACCAAGAGACAAAGAAAGGGAAAAGGCACTTCTTGCTCAAGCCGCACGACGAGCAGATGTCCTTCGAGATGATTCACGCCAATCAAAGGCAAGCCTTTGGCCATGGCTAAGGCTTTGGCAACCGATACCCCAACTAGTAAAGAGCCCACCAAACCCGGCCCGCAGGTTACAGCGACGCCATCGAGTTGATCGAGCTGCACTCCCGCAGTGTGAAGAGCCTGGTCGACGATGGGCAAGATGTTTTGCATGTGATGACGGGAAGCTAACTCGGGCACGACCCCGCCATAGGGGCTATGCACCTCATCCTGCGAGGATACGACGCTCGCCAGGATCTCTGTCCCGCGCAGGACGGCGGCAGCCGTATCGTCACAGGAAGTTTCGATTCCTAAGATTGATAATGAGTCAGCGCTGGATGGTGCCATTTTGCGACGGCTCCTCTTCCGGCAGACGCGCCAAGGCGCTCAGTGCCTTGAGGTTCGCCGGCGCAACTTGTAGACAGCGCTGATAAGCGGCACGTGCCTTGGTATAGTCTCCCAAGTCTTCATAGACCGCTCCTTGCAGACTGGTAGTTTCTCCGAGCCAGGCCCGATCGCCCGGAGCAAATAACAGCTCAGCCTTATGGAGAAATGCCGCCGCTTGCTTATGTTGCTGGCGAGCAAAAGCGACGCGACCAAGAAAGTAATACCCGTACGGCTGGAGAGGAGCGAGAGCGATGGCGCGCTCGAACTGCTCACGCGCTCGATCAAGATCGGCTTGATCGAGTAAACTTTTCCCCGTCTTGACAAAATGCAATGCGGCCAGTTCCCGCGGAGAGAGAGCCGTATTAGCCGGCAAGACAGGAGCAGCAGGAACTGATGCGGCCGGCTCTTTCACCACCGCAGGAACAGAGGTTGTCCCCTCGGTTTTCACCGCTGCAGGGGATGCCGGCAAGGGAGGAATTCCTCCCGACGAGGGTGCAGGAGAGTGCGATTCCTCAGCAGGAAGGTCTTCCTCGCTCATGTGCCTACCGATGACAGAGGGCGAGTTGGGCAGTTGAGCAAACGCCACGAAGCGACCGGCCAGAGCACTGAGGCTACTCCAAAAGAGTAAGACTAGCACCCCAATCCACCGACCTTCTCTCTTTCTCTTCTTCAAAATATCCACCACCATGGCCGTGTCTTGTCCGGAGGTCGCGGCGTTGGAGTCGCCGGCGGTAATGAGCGTGAGGCAGGAGGACTCGGCGCCGCCTCGACCGGCGCGGTCGCAGGAAAATGGGAAGAGGAAGAGCCAGGAGCGGTCTCGACCGGCACGACTCCAGGGAAGTTGTGTGAGCACGACTCGCTTGGCTCCTCACCGCTGTAGAAGGCCTCTTCGAGTACTGCCGGGGAATATGGATTAGCACGACACCCAGTCTGCCGATCAATCGGCACCAGTGTCACTCCCGGTGGCGGCATGAAGCCAGAAACGGGCTGACCAACCGTGGCTCGTTTCATGAACTCGGTCCAGATCGGCAGCGCAGCCTGACCACCAGAGAGCCCCAACGGCTCACGGACATCAAACCCGACCCATACGACAGCCAGCAAATCTGGCGTGTAGCCCACAAACCAGGCATCGCCGAAATCATTCGTCGTACCGGTTTTGCCTGCCGCTGGCCGCGAGAAGCCCTTTTGCCGTGCGCTGCGAGCGGTCCCGCGTTCGAGCACGCCTTCCAACAGATGCGTCACCATGTACGCGTCTTCTGGGGTAATGACCTGTTCGACTTGCACGGAGCGCCGCTCCAGAGTTTCCCCTTCCTGGTTCATAATCCGTTTGATCGCCAGCGGGGTTACCCGCAGTCCCTGATTCGCCAGAGTGCCGAACGCCACGGCAACCTCAAGAGGTGTTACTTCAGCCGATCCCAAGACGAGCGATGGATAGGGCGGCAAAGGGCTGACAATGCCCAAACTCCGGGCGGTTTGCCGGATGGGCTCAAGGCCTATTTCCTGAGCGATCCGCGCGGTCGCCGCGTTGAGCGACATCTCCAAAGCCCGTCGCAGGGTCACCGTTCCCAGGTACTCATCTTTGTAATTCCCCGGACTCCACTCCTTATCCTCATAGAACCAGGTAAAAGGCACATCTTCGACTAAAGAGGTGGGAAGAAAACGACCCTCGTGGAACTCGCGCTCTTGGGTCAAGGCAGTGAGATAGACAATGGGCTTGAAGACGGACCCCGGCTGGCGGTGCGCTTGCGTGACGCGGTTGAACTGCGACACT
>JACQEL010000510.1 GCA_016200595.1 Deltaproteobacteria bacterium | reverse complement strand
TCGACAAGCTTTAGGGTCTCCCACAAAACCAGCACCAGAGTAGCAGATCATGTGTTTCTTGCCTTTATGAGGAACATATACGTAAGACTCATAGCAGGCCCGACTTTCGCTACGGGATTTCCCTTTTCGTCCAACTCCCGTTTCGCACTCCGCAAGTGTCTGTTCGTCAAGGTTTGAAAACTCAGGCATCTTTCTTACTGCCCCTTTCTTCAGTACAAACAATGAACGGAGAGCCAAAGCGTTATGGGGTTTCGTTTCTTTAAACGGGTGAACATCTTGCCAGGAGTGACACTGAACCTCAGCAAGTCAGGCGGATCAGTTTCTGCGGGACCGCACGGAGCCAGGGTCACAGTTGGACCACAGGGATCGAGGGTCACTCTGGGTATTCCTGGCACGGGATTGTTCTACACGACCACTTTCTCACTTGGCAAACTGAAGAAAATTTTTGGGCAGTGGTCTGGTACTTCAGAGGCTGCTGATACTGCTGAAGCCCCTAGGCTTATCGAAACACCAACTCCGGCGCAGAAAACCACACCCATCGCGCAGGAGCCAGAGCGCCTGACTCCGAGCTTTTTTGACAAACTATCTCCCCCGAGTGACCAGAAAGCCTTAGCCGATGGCTGTCAGGCTCTTGCTCATGGCAATGACGATGCTGCCTTTGATTCTCTGCGACAAGCGATTCATCTGGCGGATGGTGCTTTCCTCGCTGGTTTTCTTGCCCTCAAAAAGGGAAAACTGACAGAGGCGACTCAATATCTCACAACAGCGGCTGACCAGGAACGAGAACTCGGCCATTATCTGTCTCACTATGGGATTGCCGCCACTATGAGTCTGGCGATCACAGAGGAAGTCTCTGCCCATGTAGGACCGGACATTCGCGGGGTCTTGCTTGCTCTGGCTGAGGCCTACCAGGCACAGGAGCGGAGACAAGATGCGGTTGCTTGCCTGGAACGCTTGCGGCAACTGGAGCCTGGCGATGTCGTCGTCAAGTTATCTTTGATTGAGCTATTAATCGAAGATAGCTCTGCAAGTCGGGAGACTTATCAGAAGATTGTGCAACTCACCGAAGGAGTCGAAAACGAATCGGCTATTCATACGGCGCTGCTCTTGTACAAGGCCAAGGCCTTACACGATCTCAATTTCTTAGATGCTGCTTTAGAGGTTTTGTCCGAAGCCCTCAAGCGCAAAAAGGACCGGTCGGACGAACTGCTCCACGCTCTGCACTATGAACGAGCTTTGGTCTACGAGGGCTTGGGACAAGGCCGTCGCGCGCGAGCTGAATTCGAGAAGTTGTATGCTGAAGTTCCAGGTTACGAGGATGTTGCCGCAAGACTGGAGAGGATCAGCTAAATATGCGTTGCTCCCGTTGCGGGAAGAAAATGGTAGTGCGAGCGCACCGGCCACACAAACAGGAACAGTGGCGCTGCGTTACTTGTGGGAGGGTACGTCGGAAACCCGCGCGTTACCGTCGGACAACACGGACAGGCCGCCAGGAGCACGGGTTGTGGGGGGAACGATGATGACACGAACAGTGATGCTCCCTATCCTGCTTGTTGGGATAGGATTCTGGGGATGTGGCTCGGATCACGCCGAAGAGGTGGTCGCGCTACAAAAACAAGTAACTGCGTTAACCCGTCAGGTTGAGGACCTGCGGAGACAAATCGATACTGCCCAGGAAGGGCAACAGAAATTGAGAGAATTGGTGGGCACTCTAGAGGTCGATGTGGACCACCTTAAAGTGCGAGCCCCCGCCCAACCGGCTCAGGCTATACCGACAGAAAAAGACTTGACGGCTCCTTCGGTGTCAGGCCCTGCGCAAATTCAAGGGGGAACGGCGAAGGTCTCTTGCCCGCAGGTCTGGAAGCTGCTGGGTCAGGGGGCTGATGAGACTACGGTGGCACGAACCCTAAGGACGACCGAAGCTGCAGTGCAGGCCTGTGAACAACAGATTGGACAAGGCAAAAAACGCCGATAGCCGGCAAACTCTGAGTACTATATGAGGAACACACCAAGATCGGGATGCAGAGGGAATACATTCCCGTCGGGGTGCCACGGGCAGCTTGCTGCCCATGCCCATCGCGCGCCCTGGCGGACCAGCCCAATACTGTGCGGGAAATTTTCCTGGCTGAGGCCCAGGACTGGGGTTTTGCCCTTTGGAGTGCGGGAGCCGCGCTCCCGCTTTGGCTGCGCAGCCCTATACCCTACACGCCCAGTAACAGATGGAGCCCGGTAGCCAAAGCGCCGTCCAGGCCGGCGCACTCCAAAGCTGCGTCTGCGGAGCCTAGAGCTTGGAGCCGAGTGGAACAAATTTATCCCGGACAGTATTGGGACCAGCCGCCAGTGGCACTCGGACCGGAGGCTCGCTTGTCACATCCATATCTTGGTGTGCCATGCCTATAGTTTTTGGCGGAGCGAGAGAAACAAGGCGAGGACCATTGCGGCCGTGCTCCTCCTCTCTGCCTCTTTCTTTATGCTTTTCCTTCAAAAGGAGAATGAATACTTAAGTCGTCCTTGTTTGGCGTTTGCTGGTCTTTCGACGTAGCGCCTGCTTTTTTTTCTCGTAGGGTGATGT
>JACQEL010000509.1 GCA_016200595.1 Deltaproteobacteria bacterium | reverse complement strand
GCCTTTGACATCGGCACTGAAGATAGCGGTGAGCTTGCGTTCCATGCCCTTTCCGGCTTTATCCGAGGTGGCGCGAGCGCAGGAAATGGGCAAGGGTCGCCCGGTCCACCCCGGTAATCTTGGCAATCGATGCCTTGGACACGCGCAGTACGAGCAAGTCCTGGATTTCCTTCTCGCGGCCATCCAGCTTGGATTTGCCCAGCACACCTGGCGGGCGGCCCAGCCGCTTGCCGCACGCCCGAGCTGCCGCCAGCGCTTCCTTCGTGCGCAACGAAATCAGCTCCCGTTCCATCTCCGCAAACAGCCCAAACAGGGTCACCATGACTTTGCTCTGTAGGGTGTGCGGGCCATTGAGCCGCAGGCCTTCCTTGATCGCAAAGAAGCGGATCTTGCCCTTCACCAGCGTATCGACCGTGGTGATGATTTCCCCAACGGACCGCCCCATCCGACTTAGCTCGCTCACGATCAGCGCATCCTGGGGCTTGAGCCGCTCTAGCAGCAGATCCAGCTTGCGTTCCTTGGGAGTGCGTGTGGCCGAGACGCTCAGCTCCATGAACTCATTGATTTCCAGGCGCTCCTGGCGCGCAAAATCGAGAATCGCCAGCCGTTGATTCTTGGTGTCTTGGGAGTCTTTCGAGACGCGGAGATAGGCGATAGTGCGCATTGACTCTTCCCCCGTGGAAGAAACGGGCTTTCTCGCTCATCTTCTACACCATGCGGGGAAAAAAGCCAGCCGTTTTCCTCCCTGCTATCCGCAGATGAAGACGAGCGTTTCTCTCCCCACGGAGGTGGTATGCCGATTCATATTTTTACCGAAGCGGAGCGAGCGAGACTCGATGCATTCCCCGCAGAGATCACGCACGATGACCTCATTACTTTCTTTACGTTGTCGGAGGCCGACCGAGAGCAGCTTCCTTTTTCTAGCGCTCCCCATAACCGTCTGGGCTTTGTGATGCAGCTCTGCATCTTGCGCTTTATGGGCTTCGTGCCCGAGGAGCTGACCCGTATTCCTCCAGCCGTCGTAGAGTATGTGGCTGAGCAAATTGGCGTTGAGCCGCTCCTGGTCCAATATGGAGCACGGGCGCAGACGCGCACGGATCACTTCAACGCTGTTCAACACTACTTGGGCTACCGGAAAGCCGAACAGACCGAACTGGCTGAGCTCTCTGCCTGGTTGCTCGACCGTGCGCTTGAACATGACAAACCGTCACTGCTCTTCGAGCTGGCCTGCCAGAAGCTCCGCACGGAGAAGATTGTTCGCCCGGCGGTGTGGCGCTTAGAGCGCCTCATCACCTCAGCCCGCCAGCAAGCGCAGACAGAAACGATGCGCCGCCTTGCTCCTCTGCTGACGGAGGAGAAGAAACAGGTACTGGATGCCTTGCTGGTCCCTGACTCCACCAAAGGCGGGACACCACTGGCGTGGTTACGCCACCCGGCGACCGCCAATTCCCCCAAGGCGATCTTGAGGAATCTGGAGAAGCTCCGCTTTCTGCAAGAGCTCGGCATCAACACCTGGCCCCTGGAGCCCCTCAATCCCAATCGGCTCAAGCTCCTGGCGCAAGTTGCACGCCGCTCAGCGGGCCAAGCCCTCCAACGTGCTCCAGCAGAACGCCGCTATCCAGTCCTCACTGCGTTCCTGGCCCAGTCGCTGACCGATATCACGGACGAAACGCTGGATATGTTCGACCGCTGCTTATGGGAAACCTCGACCCGAGCGGAACGAGATCTCGCGACCTTTCGGAAATCAGTTGCGCGCACGACGAATGAAACCTTGGTCCTCTTCAAGGAACTGGGGCAGACCGTGCTCGATCCGGCCATTCGGGACACACACTTACGCCGCGCCATTTATGAGCGGATCGCGCCGGACACGCTGCAGCAGGCGGTCACGACGTGCGAGAAAATCATCCGGCCGTTGGATGACAATCACTTCGACTTTCTGGAGCGACGCTATAGTTATCTGCGCCAATTCACGCCTGCACTGCTCGATGCGTTTGCCTTTCAGTCCAATGTCAAACGCGATCCATTGCTGAAGGCGATTGAGATATTACGACGGTTGAATACCGAACAGCGCCGCGCTCTGCCTGCCGATGCGCCCCTCGACTTCATCCCCTCGAAGTGGTGGCCGTATGTCGTGGACCAGGAAGGTCACATTCACCGCCACTACTATGAACTGAGTGTCTTATGGGAACTCCGCGGCGCCCTGCGAGGAGGCAACATCTGGCTCGAATCCAGCCGTCGGTACGCGAATCCTGAAACCTATCTGATCCCCACCGACTGCTGGCTGGAGTTGCGTCCCGAAGTTTGCCGTCAGATCCAGATACCGGAGGATAGTGCTGTTCGATTGGCAGAGCGCACCCAGCAACTGACAGAGTTGCTGCCGAGGGTTGATGCCCTGCTCTCTCAGAACGGCAAGGCACGGATGGACAATGGGCAGCTGATTGTTTCCCCGCTCGAAGCGGAAGACCGGCCATCTTCTGCTGTCGAGTTGGAGCAGCGGATCGACGACAAACTCCCGCATGTCGAACTGAGTGACCTCCTCATCGAAGTCGACCGCTGGACGCACTTCAGTCAGTACTTGACCCAAGCTAGTGGCAGTGAGTCCCGCAGCAAGGACTTTCTGCCGCATCTCTATGCCGCCCTCATCGCTCATGGCTGCAATATCGGGCTGACCAAAATGGCGCAGATTGCGGACCTGAGTTACGACCGCTTGGCCTGGTGTAACAACTGGTATCTCCGTGAGGAGACCCTGCAAGCGGCTACGAATGCGCTGGTGAACTTTCATTATCATCAGCCGCTTGCCGCGCATTGGGGCCGAGGCACTTTGTCCTCTTCGGACGGCCAACGCTTTCCCACCTCGGGGAAAATCCGCAATGCCACACCGCTGCCCCGCTACTTTGGCTATGGCCGCGGCGTGACCTTTTACACGTGGACCTCGGATCAGTTCTCGCAATATGGAACAAAGGTTATCCCTGCGACCGTGCGCGATGCGACCTATGTGCTGGATGCCATCCTGGACAACGAGACGGAACTGTCGCTAGTCGAACACACGACGGATACAGCGGGCTATACCGAGATCGTCTTCGCGCTGTTCGATTTGCTGGGGATGCAGTTTGCCCCGCGCCTGCGGGATCTGGGCGATCAGCACCTGTATCGACTCGACCGGGGGACCGCGTATCCGACGTTGCAGCCCAAGCTCAAAGGACTGATTCAGCAGCCCCTCATTCTCGCCCGCTGGGATGATATGCTGCGCGTTGCTGGCTCACTGAAGTTGGGCTGGGTCACCGCCTCGCTGTTTATCTCCAAGCTCCAAGCCTATCCGCGCCAGAATGCGCTGACGCGCGTGTTGCAGGAATACGGGCGACTCATGAAGACCATCTTTATCCTGCGCTACTTGGAGAGCGAGCCCTATCGCCGCACGATCAATCGCCAACTCAACAAGGGTGAGGCACTCCATGCGTTGCGCCGCTTTCTGTTCTTTGCCAACGAGGGCATTATCCGTCGCCGGCAAGAGGAAGCCCAAACCAATCAAGCCCAGTGTCTGAATCTGCTGACAAATGCGGTCGTGGTGTGGAATACACTCTATATGGAACGGGTGCTCGATGCGCTGGCGCAGGAAGGTGGGCGCATTGATAAGGCAGACATCGCACTCTTGTCACCGGCCCGTTCGGCGCACCTGAATCCGTATGGCAAATTTTACTTCGATGTCGAGCGGGAGCTCAGGCGGAAGGGCTTTCGGCCCTTGCGGTAAGCGGCGAGGATGCGGGATCGTTGGATTTTACCCCGTTACTACGGGATGCCCTAGTTGGGACACGATGAGCGGCGGCAAGCCATAGCGGGTGGGTTAGCTTCTTTTTTTGCGGTAGGTGGTCGTGGTGCGGCGGTCGATGTTGGTAACCTCAACATGCCGGCTCGTGCGGTCAACGTCAAAGAAAATCCGCCAGTCTCCTACACGACGGCGGAAAGCAGTTTGTTCGTTTTTGAGAGGGATAACGTCGCCCGTGAACGGGTCGGTTTCCATCTCTCTAAGTGCTCGTATGAGGCGCTCGCGTTCGGGGCGTGGTAGGCGCTGGAGACTTTTTTGCGCGGGCTTTTTGACGGTTACTACCCAAGAGCCAGGTTTCAAATTCGTCAAGGGTGTAGAAGTTACCTTTCTTAATTTCTTCTCGGCCTTTTCTGATGGCGGCAAGCTCTCGCGGGGTGGGGGTGTAGGTCTTTGCTTTGCGGAAGGTGATGCTGTCCTTGCTGGTCAGGGTCTCGACTTCCTCGCCCACCTTCAAGCCTAAAGAAGCCCGCGCGTCTTTGGGGATAGTTACCTTGTAGTTTGGTTCGATGCGAACGCTAGGCATAGTGTAGATACTCTACCACGGGGAGCTGCCAACGGCAAAGAAGGTACCGCGGTCAGGCCATGCCGCGCATGGCCTTAAGATCGCGGATCGTGTCTTTCAGGGTGCTGCGTTTTCTGGTTGCGTCTCCCGTGTGAAGGAATTGGCGGCGGTGCTGATCAACGAGGGGAGCGGGCGCGATCGCGGTTAAAACCTTCCAGTGCTTCTTGCAGTAGTCGGGGCGGTTTTCTTCGGCGGGTCTTTGGCTCTTTCTTCCACAAAAAAAGCAGCTCACGAGTTTAACGGGTCGCGGTTGGCGGGGTGCCTCGGGCATAGGCGGGCTAGAGGGCCAGAGTTTCTTTTACTTTCTCCATCGCCTTTTCGAGCTTCGCAATACGCTCCTCCTGCTTGGTAAGGAGTATTTTTTCAATGCGCTCAAAGCCGTTGTTCATGTCGGCGCGTAAAAGGTCGAGGTCGGCCGTTTTTGCAGTCTCAGCAAACCCGCGCTGTACCATCGCGGCCAGGTCGTCGAGCGTAACCGGCTTCCCTTCAGGGATAAATTTTTCTTCGGGTTCGTGGTTCATATTCCCATCATAGTTGCTAATAGCTTGGCGTCAAATTTCTCGTGCACGGGGTGGCGTTAGGCATGTACGCTGCACGTGAGAGTATCCCAGCGAGACAACCCCGCCGTGGGCGGGGCGCTGTGCTGCTCTCACGTGCAGCCACTGTTTCCACAAGCAGAGCCGGCGATGCAGCAGCCTCGCCGGATGCCCATCCCTCCTTTCTGCTGCTGGTACGAGATGCCCGCGCGGAAATGGATTAGCAATCTTGTCTAGGACTGCACGGCCATTTTAGAGAGAGTGCGCGTAGGCGGTCTTGGTGGCTGCACTAATAAACTTAGTACTTCCGTTTTTTAGTTTAACAAACGGAGGGAGGGGAAGGCTAAAATTTTAAATCACTCTTGGGCTTTGGCACGGGTTTCTTTTTCGCTCTCGCGGAAAGGTGCGTCCTATCCGGCTCTTTCTCTCTCGCGGGTGGCGGTGCTGGTCGCGG
>JACQEL010000501.1 GCA_016200595.1 Deltaproteobacteria bacterium | reverse complement strand
CTATTTGTTCCTGCTCTACTAGCACCCGGCCTTGCACGATAGTCCCATGCGTCAACCAGTGCGGAAACCCCTGCTTGCTAGAGAGCGCGATCAGCGCCTCTGCCCGCTCTTGGGCTGCATGCGTCTCTCCGCGATGCCAATGGGATAGGGCAGCAATACTCAGAGCATTAGCCAGGGTAAAAGGGTGAGACAGCTCCTGGGCCAGAGTGAGCGCCTCGTAGATTTTCCTCAGCGCCTGGTCCGGGTAACCAAGAAACCACAGGACTAGACTCAGATAGAAGAGGCAAACCATCTTAGGGTCCAGGCTAATAGGGTAGGACTGCTGGGGATCGTAGAGCGCTATGCCTTTCTCCAGGTGCGCTTGGGCGGAAGCCAGCTCTCCAAGAAAAAACGAGTTTGTCCCAAGAGTAGCGTGGACAACCGGGAAGAAGGCCGGGTCTTGCGTGCGCTGGGCCAGCCTGAGCATTTGCTCTCCCAGCTCATACGCCATCTGTAGCTCCCCGCGCGCGGTATGAAATGTACTCAGTCGCAGCAGTACCCAGGAGAGCTGGGGAGTTTCTCCTAGCTGTCGGCACAACTCTAGGGACCGCGCACGGGTTTTTTCTGCTTCTGCGGCTGCAAAGCCTTTGGTCATCACGAGCGGTAAAAACAAGGCCATTTGCAGCGCCAGTTCCTGCTGGGTGCGTTCGGGGGTGTCCGGCAAGGTCTTGAGCAATTCCAGTCCTCTTGTAAGCAGACCGATGGCTTCTTGATAGGCAGAGCGCCGGCTGGCATTCTCCGCTGCGTGCTGTAGATATTGCACTGCCCGCCGGTAATCCCGCCCCCGCTCAAAGTGCACGGCCAGTTCGGCCGCAATCTCTTTGGCTCGCTCACCGTAGGCCTGCTCAACTCGCTCGCCAATCTGCTGATGCAGCCGCTGCTGCTGTCGCGCTGTGAGCTGACCGTATAACACGTCTTGATACAAGGCATGAAGAAACCCGTAGCGTGCGGTCACTGTCCCATCGGGCCACTCGGCAGTTCCTCGCGCGCGCAGAAATTGCTCATGGCGTGCTAACTCTCCGCAATGTTCTTCCACTGCCTCTACTTCTATTCCGGCCCCTGCGGCCACCGCGGCGGCTGAGAATTCTGCCCCTGCCACACTCGCCCCCTCCAGCACGCGCTTCTCTGCGGGACTGAGCCGCTCAATCTGCTTCTCGATCATCTGCTGCAGACTCTCGGGCACCCAGCTTGCTACGGCTGTCACTTCCCCCTGTAGTCTCCACTGCCCCTCAATCCGCGCGAGCACTCCTTGGGTGATCAAGTAGTCCACTAGGTTGACCATGAAGAGCGGGTTGCCTTCGGTACGCTGATGAATCAGATGCGTCAGTTTGTGGAGGGTTGCCGAGGCAAGGCCCTTCCCCTGGCCTCCTTCGACTACGCTCAGGACAGGCTCTCCCGCTGACGCAGGAGAGGGAGAGGCAAACCGCCTCACCAGATACTTGGCCACGTGCTCTTCCGTCAGAAACCCGAGCGGCAGCTCGACACACTGCCCATGCAGTTGCAGTTCCTGTTTAACGGATTTGAGAGAATGTTTGCTGACGATTACCTCAACCGGGCGATAGGCGCCGATGATCAGTAGCCGGGCCGGCTCTCGTCGTCGCGCGACAAAGGCTAGCCAGTCCAACGTGGACACATCACTCCACTGCAGATCCTCAAGCCAGAGCACAAGCGGCCGCTCTGTGGTCAGCACTTCCATGGCCTCGGCTAGCTCCCGTAGCATCCGCTCGCGTGTGGCGCCTTGAGTTCTGTGCTGAAGCGCTTCCAGGTCGGTCGTAGTGAGGAGCGCCGGCATTTGCACCAACCAGGTCGGCGCGTGCTGAGACAACAGGTCAATGAGCTGGTTGCCTTCCGACTCCCGACACAGGCGTCCCAGGGCTTCCAACATCGGCAGGTAGGCTTCCCCCTGCCCATAATGATCGATGCACTGCCCTCGGCCGATCCAGATCTCGTGGTCGTGCTCGTGTTCGTGTCTAGAGGCAAGACGAGCCAAAAGTGCTTCGACCACACTGGTCTTACCAATCCCCGCCTCGCCGGTAACGAAGACAAGCTGGCGTGCACCGTCCAGCGCCCTCTTCAGCCATTTTTGTAACTGGGCGAGCTCGGGTCCTCGTCCCACTAGGTGAGTGGTCAGTTGCCAGTTTCCCTCCCGCTGTTTCCTCCTACTGACTACTGACTGCTGGCTACTGACGACTTTCCTAATGAACCGATAGCCCCGCCGGTGCGCGGTCTGGATAAACCGGGGCGCCTGTGGAGTATCCCCAAGCGCTTTACGAATTTCTCGCACGCACTCTGAGAGCACCCCCTCGCTCACATAGATCTCCGGCCAGACGGCCGTCAACAGCGCGTCTTTCGTCACTAACTGACCCGCGTGTTCCACCAAGTGGCAGAGCACCGCGAAGGCTTTGGGCGTGAGGGTAATCGGCTGCCTGCCACGCCACAGACGCACATTGCCTGGGTCGAGGCGAAAAGGGTCGAAGCGAAGTACTTGTCCTGCCTGCATTTTTCCCCCAAGCAATTCTGAGAGAAATCTGAGACTTTTCTGAGGACTTCCTCTCTTCGTGCTCGCTATGTTTCTGGCATGAAGCCACGACAATTGCAAGGCAAACGCTCGGCGGTCGTAGCTGAAAGGAGAAGCGTGAAGCCGCCTGCAGAAGCCCCTTCCGCCCTGTCCCCTCACCGGGCCTTTGTCGTGCAGTTTCGGGCAGAGACCAATGTCGGGCAGGGGCGTTGCACGGGGCGGGTTGAGCACGTGGTATCGGGCCAGGCCACACGGTTCGCCTCGCTCGAAGAGCTCCTGGCG
This sequence comes from Deltaproteobacteria bacterium, assembly GCA_016200595.1. Lineage (GTDB taxonomy): Bacteria > Desulfobacterota > Binatia > Bin18 > Bin18 > JACQEL01. The sequence goes on along the minus strand of JACQEL010000501.1, from coordinate 4,224 downwards.
TTTATTGCGCAGGTGCTGGCTGCCATCCGTGCCCCGCCGCAGAGGAAACCACGAAGCAGCAAGTAATGACAGCCACTCACAACGACCAAAGAAAGGAAAACCAACCTATGAAACCTGCAACTATGCTACTGCATACCTTCATCGTCCTCAGCGTCGCGCTGGCGGCCCTGGCCAGCCCGTGCGCTCTCCGAGCTGACGTCGTGACCGACTGGAACCAGATCACGCTGGCGACTCAGGCTTCCATTCCCGGTGGCATACGCACTCCACCCGCCGCGCGAGCTCTGGCGATGGTCCATCTCGCCATCTTCGACTCCATCAACGCCATCGATCGGCGATTCACTCCCTATCTTATCGATTCTCTCGCCGATCCCAGCGCCTCGCCGGAAGCCGCAGCCGTGGCAGCGGCGCACGCCGTGCTGGTCGCGCTCTACCCGAGCCGCGCGGCAGACCTCGACCAGGCCTATGCCAACTCACTTACCGCGATTCCAGACGGTCAAGCCAAAGACGAGGGCATCGCCCTCGGGGCAGCGGTCGCCGCTGTCCTCCTCGCGTTGCGCAGCGGGGACGGCTCCGCCGTCACTCTTCCGTACACGGTGCCGCCGGGTCCGGGCATTTATCAGCCCGACCCTGTGGCGCTCTTTGTGGCCTGGGGCAATGTGACTCCGTTCACCCTGAAGAGCGGCTCCCAATTCCGGGCCCAGGGGCCCCCGGCGCTTTCCAGTGCCAAATACGCGGCGGATTACCTCGAAGTGCAGAGCGTGGGCGCCCTCAACAGTCTCACGCGCACCCCTGATCAAACCGAAGCAGCCCTCTTCTGGGTCGAAAACATCCAGATCTCCTTCAACAACATTGCCCGCATCGTTGCCGTGGACCAGCAGAACTCTCTGACGGACAACGCACGCCTGTTTGCCCTGCTCAACCTGGCCGGCGTGGACACCACCATCGTGGTGATGGACACCAAGTACACCTTCAATTTCTGGCGCCCGCGCGAGGCCATCCGCGCCGGGGATACCGACGGCAATGCACGCACGACCGCCGAGCCCACCTGGACACCCCTGACGTACATCGGCGTGCACCCGGATTACGTCTCGCAGCATTCCGCCTACGGCCAGGCCGCGGCCACAGTGCTCGCCAGGTTCTTCGGGACCGACGACATCACTTTCAGTATCACCACCAGCACGGCGCCCGGCGGGGTGTTTCGTTCGTATCAGAGCTTCTCCCAGGCAGCGGTCGAGAACATGAATTCCCGCGTCTGGCTGGGTGCCCACTTCCGCACCGCCTGCAGACACGGCATCAAACAGGGCAAGCAAGTGGCTCATTACGTCATGAATCATTTCTTGCGCCCCCTCCATAAGACACATTGATTCCCCTTTCCCCGGCTTCGCGGATTTGAGCAGAGTGCGACTGGCCGCGGGTCGGCGGTACCCTGCATACCCGAGGTGTTCGTAGGTGCGTATCACTCGAATCCGCGAAGACCGGCCAGGGAATCCAGAACAAGAACTCGGCCGGGTGGCACTGGCGACTTGCTCGCCAGTGCTGATTTCTCCCGAATCTTGAACACGGGCAGACGAGCTGCCCGTGGCACATCTGGTCGATGCAGCGAATCGGGGGAAGAAACTGAAGCCAGACTGTTTCAGGTGGCATGTGGGTTAGAAAACAAAGTCAATATAGAGACCTGCTCCCTTGACCTTGCCCGTGATGCTCCATGCAGACTACGCTGCTTCCCACGGGATGACGATATGCTGTTTTCGTCGTGCTATCTCATGGTATCTTTGCGCCGTCGAGGGAGGCGCCAAGGGAGAGGAGACAGACATATCACGTTTGGGTCATACCTGTCGCGGCATACGCGCTCGCTCAATGAACTTGACGAAGAGGCTCACAGAGAAGTCAAAAAGCTAGACTTGACTCTACTCCTCCCTCTTCGCAATGGGTATGACTCCGCGGCCGCGGCCGAACGCGATTATGGGGTGATTATCACCGAGCCTCTGCAACTCGATGACGCCGCCACCGCGGCCTGTCGCCGCGCACGAAAAGATGGCCACGGCTGCGCCTCGCCATGACCCGATGGGTCAGATTGCTTCGCTCCTGTAAGTCGCTCGCAACGACCCGGTTGTTTCTCTTAATTCTATCGCGCTGAATAGGCATGCACGGGAGGATAATGATCCTTCCAGGGTCGCGCCTCCTCAAGCTGTGAGGCCACCTGCAACAGTATGTCCTCGCGCCCAAACGCGGCAACGAGCTGGATGCCGACGGGTAACCCCTGCGGGGTCCAGTGCAGCGGCAGTGAGATAGCAGGTTGGCCGGTCAGATTGAAGGGCTGAGTAAACGCGGTTTGTTGAATGACTCGACGGTTGAACCGAGCGGCATGCGACCAAACGGGACCCGCCCTCGCGACGGCTTTAAGCCTACCAAGGCGCACCAGGCGGCAGGTAATCGGATCGACCCGCCGCCGTCATTGGCGTGCGCAATAGGCACGAGCCCGGCAGCGACCGCAGTGCAGGACCCCCCCGACGAGCCACTAGTGGAGCGCGCGAGATCCCACGGGTTGTGCGTGGCGCCGAAGGCCAGCGGTTGGGGAGTGCTTTGCAAGCCAAACTCAGGGATATTCGTTTTCCCGAGCGTGATGAAGCCGGCTCGTCGGAAGCGCGCGCCAAGCGGGGTGTCTCCAGGTGCGGTGTACCGCGCATCGCGTAGCGCCCGATTGCCCATGTAATAGGGCTGACCGACCTGCATCGCGCCAAAATCCTTGAGCAGAATCGGGACACCGCGGAATGGCCCAGAAGGCAGGGTGGTTGAAGCTGTAGCGGCTCGTGCCTCGTCAAACAGTGGAGTGATGACCGCGTTGAGAACAGGGTTGAGCTTCTCGATGCGAGAGATCGCCGCGTCTACCAGTTCGCGAGGCGCGGACAATTTCTCCACACCACTGGAGTCAGCGCCTGGCCAGACGAAACCGTCGCCTCGCGTTACACTTTTCAACATGCGCTCTATCAAGAAGTGCTCTACGACCGCGTCCCGGCGGCTCAGAAGGTCACCTGGCATCGGCGGATCGGGGAACGCCTGGAAACCGCCTACGGCAAACGCGCCAAAGAGATCGCCCTGGATTTGGCTGTGCATTTTGAACGAGGACACGACTACCAGCGTGCAACTCGGTATCTCCAACATGCGGCGGAGAATGCGCTGCGGAAAAATGCTCATCAGGAGGCGCTCACCCTCCTTACCAAGGGACTGGAATTGCTCAAGATCCTGCCAGCTACTCCCACTCGCAGTTTGCAAGAACTCCGGTTGCTGAGGCCCTTGGGGTTAGCTTTGATTGCCATCAAAGGGTATGCGGCTCCGGAAGTCGAACAGACCTACGCCCGAGCCTATGAACTCTGCCAGCAGGACGGCAGGCCGCAGCTACTTCTCGAAGCGATGCTGGGTCTCCAGGCTTTCTATTTCGCGCGAGGGGAAATACGCAAGACCCGGGAGGTGGCGGAGCAGAGATTACGGTTGGCTCAGTGCGTTTCCATGTCCATGCCAACGGCCCTTATAGGCGCCCACGCAGGGCTTGGAGAACCGTTGCTTTCCCTGGGAGAACTGACCGCCGCCCGCGAGCATTTTGCACAGGCCTGGGGACTCTATAATCCCCAGGAACACAACATTAACGTCATACAGGGATGGGTAGACCCTGGCGTGGTGGTGCTCTCCTTAATGGCTGCGACCTTGTGGTCGTTGGGCTATCCAGACCAGGCCCAGCAGAGGCTCAATGAGGGCCTTGCCCTGGCCGAAGGACTGTCTCACCCCTTTAGTTTGGCATTTACTTTGACCTATGCTTGTTCGCTCCATTCCGTCCGCCAGGAGTGGCAACTGCGCCCACCACACCTCGCCCCGTTTCATCTACCATTCTTCCTCTGGTAGCATTTGTGCAAGTAGTGTGGCTCCAGTCTCCGCCCACTCAGTTTTCTCTGGGTGTTTGCGATACCCTGCCATGTAGCGGCGATCGAGTTTTTTGTTGTCGATTCTTTGCAAACGCAATTTGCAGGCTTCACGGATAAACGCCGCGCGGCTTGTCGCCATCGCTGCTGCAGTTTCGTCGATGCGCTCTAGGAGGTCATCTTCTATAGGAATCTGAATAATTTTCTTTGCTGCTTCTTTGGCCATACTACAACTCCCGAAGGCAATAGAGACTGACTACCACAGGGGATGAGAGTAATCTATGGAACCATCCCCTCTTGTCCTTATTCT
>JACQEL010000500.1 GCA_016200595.1 Deltaproteobacteria bacterium | reverse complement strand
TGCAGATCGGCGAACATTGCGCGCCTGCCCTTTCCCAGGCTCAGCGCTTAGTGGCTCTCACAGCCACTAAGTGGCCGGTCAAGAACCGTGTAGGCCAATACGCGAGATGTTCAAAAGCCAGCAAAAAGCGCAAGAACCGCCTGTGGATCTCCTGTCCAGTGTGTCTCTCAAGCAGGCGAGCTATAACCACAGCGAACACCCGTGGACAGTGCATCACAGCACTGACTTCCAGCACCTCGAATCCTACCTGTTGCAGCACACTTCGCAAACGGCGCGGGCCATAGGTCACACCGACGTAGTACGGCACGAGCCCGAGACGCTGCAACCAGCGAAAAGGCTCCAACGTCAGAAAAAGTTGTCCGGTCGGTCGCAGCACTCGACGGAACTCCTGCAAACTGGCGATGACCTCAGCGTGGGAGTGGAAATGATCCAGGGTCGAAGTCGAAACGATCGCATCGAACGCCCCATCGGCAAAGGGGAGATAGCGGGCGTCGGCTCCGATCACGCACAAGTTGCTATGGCGCGCTCGCGCTAAACCCAAGACCGAGAGCGCAACATCCACAATCACAGCATGATCAGTTTTTGCTTTGAGAAATGGGGACAAGCCGTTGCCAAACGCCTCGTCGAAGGCATCAGTTTTCAACAGAAACTTTCTGCGTTCATCGCGCAGCCAGCGTCCCAGGAGTTCGAGGTTGACGGCATCACTGTGCACGCGCCACAATGACTGAGGATGTTCAGCGCCCCAGGTAACAGCAACCGTCTCCCAGTAATGAGATTCGTTCACGCGCAAAACCTGAATTTCTCACCGAAGGATATTTTGCCTTTTTTGAAGATTGGCGCACTCCTGATGCATTTTGATGCGCAAAACCAGTAGATTCGCCCCTACGCAAGGCACCGAAGCAGTGTCTCAATGTCATGTGGCCTGATTTAGGTTGGCGCATTGCCCACTCGACAGAAGTGCCATTTCCAGGGACCGATTTTGACGTAGCCGATCAGGCCATAGGGGCGATAACCGCTTTTGGCGCCCACTCGCAAGCTGGCTCGGTTCTCCGGTAAGCTGGTACTCACCATGCGCCGATAGCCGGCGGCGCAGAAGTGGTGGAGTTGCTCAGCATCTAGTGTCGGGAGGAGGTTCTGTCCGCGAAATGCGGACGCGGCAAATGCGTCGTACGAGTAGACTTCATCTATAGCCAGCCGAAATTCACAAGACAGGTAATCAAGCCACACGTGATTGGTGGTGGCCCAGTTAGCAGCGACCAGCCGCCCTTGGTGGCGTGCCACGACGCAGCGATCTTCAGCGTCAAGCTGAGATTGGACCTCAGCCACGTCAGTCCCGGCACGGAACTCCCTATACTCAGCTATTTCGCTCTTCTGCAAGAGGCTAATTTCTATGGGCACGCGAGCCTTCACCTCAAGAATAGGTTCCCGCAGCGGGCGTTCGACCAGTAGGAGTCGGCGATACACGGTATCACCCAGAAGCTTAAACCACAGACTCCGAATACCTTCCTGACGCAGGACTTCACTGGCTCGCGCTAACGTCATACGCAACTTCCAACGTTCGCTTGCTGCTAAGGCAGTTGCCACGAGTCGCCCTCCTTACGGAGTACTGCATCGCGAAATGACCATGCGGCTCTTCTCACCTGGGACCTGCGGGATTTTCTCGATACACTCAACCTGCAGGACGACCTCTCCAGGCAACGCCTCACGCAGGTCAGCTTCGATCCTGGCCAGCGGGCCAATACTCCCAGTCGGCATGACCACTTGCAATCTGAGGCGATGTCCCTCTTCCTGCAGCACTCGCCACTGTTGTAGTTCAATATAGCGACCGAGGACCTCGTGAAAGAAGGGCCAGAAGAGCCGACTTCCATCGGGCAAGACGATGGCATCCACGGCACGCCCGTAAAGGCGCCTCAGGATCGGCAGGCTTCGTCCGCAAGGACAAGGCCGCGACTCGCGCTCCGCCAGGTCACCGGTATCGTAGCGAATGATCGGCATGGTCCACATACCCAAAGCGGTGGCAATCATCGGCCCTGGTTCGCCCGGCGGCGCGTCGATCTCGACAATGTGGCTGTCAGCGCTCACATGAAAACCACAGTGTTGTTCGCATTCCCAAGCGAAGTTGGCAAGCTCGACCAGGCCGAAGACATCGACCGGCTCAGTCCCCAGCAGGTGGTGAACCAGACGCCGCGTGGTCGGGGCGAGCGTTTCACTGTCTGAGATGACTAGACGCGGTCCGGGTGGTTCGAGGCCTAGGGTCGCGATGGCCTCGGCCAGCGCCTGCAGTGCCCCGGCGCCCGCAACTACCACTTGTGGCTGTGTCTCTACTAGTCGCTGCACCCACGATTCTGGCGGATCGAGAATCGACACCCACTCCTTCGGGGCAAGGCCGAATTGCTGGATGAAAAAGCGCCGGCCCAAGGTCATGCGGATTTCGAGCGTCCGGTCAGTCCAACGAAATCCGTGCTCGAAGAGAATACGCCAGGCCACGGCACGCTGCCACCGCAGGTCATGTGACCCCAGATAGATCCGCAATGGCGTTCCGGTGGAGCCACTCGTATCGACCGTCGCACATCGTCGAGGATCGACCCCGTGCGCGACGACCTCCTCGGGGTGCGCCGCTTTGAGGCGCTGTTTCTGGAGAATGGGAATCGTGTCAAGGTCGTCGAGTGAACGAAAGTGCTCGGGCCGAAATCCAGCCTCGTCGTAAAGAGTCCGGTAGAGCGGGACATTGCCGTAGGCATGTGCCAAGAGCTTGCGCAGTTGCTCTTCCTGTACCCGCCGTAGCTGTTGCGCTGGCCAGTGACTCGAGGCCAGAGCCGTGCGAATCAGCCGAAAGGTTTTCCATCCGTCGAGGAGCATTGGCGCTATTCTTAAGAGAGAGCCATTTCCTGGGACAGCATACGCTCGTTTTTTAGGAACAGTAGTGCGAAATCACTGCCTTCACTTTACCGCTCGGCTGTGGTGGAATAACATCTACTCGCTCCAGGTCCACCGCAATGTTCTCCCCGAGAATCGCTCGGAGAGTTGCGGCCAATTCCTGGGAGGTCAGTGACCAATCTTTCGCCCCAATACAAACAGCCTTGAGTGAGAACCGGTGGAGATCTTCCTGAATGAGTTGGACCTGAATCACACCAGGGACACGGTGAAGTGGAGCCAGGACAACGAGCGAGTGGAGCATCTGTCCATTGGGAAGCGCAATGAGGTCGTCAGCCCGGCCATCGATCCGTGCGATCGTCGGCAACGTCCGACCGCACGGACACGGTCCTGCACTTAAGGTCACGAGGTCTCCCTGTTGGTAATTCAGCAAGACGGTTGCGCGGTTCGTCAGGTTCGAGATGAGGATCTCTCCCGTTTCTCCTGGTCCTACTGGCTTCCCGTTCTTGTCCACCACCCGGACGGCTATGTAATCGAGACCGATATGAAAGCCCTGACGTCGTTCGCACTGAAAAGCGATATGTAAGGCCTCCGCGGCCTGGTACGACGAGACCACTGGCACGGCAAATTCCT
>JACQEL010000464.1 GCA_016200595.1 Deltaproteobacteria bacterium | reverse complement strand
GAGATGATCGAACTGGCAGTGAAAGCGGAGCAGCTGGGCTATGACTCGGCCTGGGTGGCTGAGCATCATTTCGCTAATTATGGCCTATGTCCGGCCCCGCCAGTGCTGCTGGCGGCGATTGCCCAGAAGACCGAGCATATCCGCATCGGCCCGGCGGTGTGCGTGTTGCCGTTTCATGATCCGGTCAAAGTAGCCGAGGAGTATGCAGTTCTGGATGTAGTGAGCGGGGGACGGCTCGACTTTGGCGTAGGACGCGGCTACTTGGCGCACGAATACGCGGGTCACCTGGTTGACCGTGAGGAGAGCCAGGGGCGTTTCGACGAAGCGCTGGAGGTTATCGAGCGGGCCTGGCAGGGAGAGCCGTTTGAGTATACGGGGCGCTTTCATCGCTATCCTCGTCTTGCCCTCAACACGCTACCACTGCAACAACCTGCGCCGCCGATTGCGCTGGCCGCCTTGAGCCCGGCCACCTATGCACGCATCGGGGCGCAGGGCTATAACCTGATGGCGGTGCCCTACATTCTTGAGGATCTCTCGGTCCTCAAGGGATTATTGGCAAGTTATACGGCGCATGCACAGGAAAACCACCGAGTTGACAACGGCCCGCGGGTGATGGTGGCGTTTCACATCCACGTGGCGCCCACGCAGGCCGCGGCGGAAGCGCGCGCACGCTCATACATGACGCGCTACTGTGAGACGCGGGCCGTCGGCAACACCAAGACCTTCGACCAACTCATGCAGCAACGCTTGATTGCCGTGGGTGATCCTGACCATGTGGCAGATATCCTCCAGCAACTGGCGAGCTTTGGGGTGGAGCGAGTGTTGTGCCTGATGAATTTCGGCGGGATGCCGTTTCCTTTAGTGTTAGACTCGTTGACACTCACCGCGCAGGAGGTCATGCCCCGGTTGGCCTCCCGAGTGAAGTCCACCCGGATGGAGACCTTCGTCACACCAACAGGAGAGTAACATGACAACTACTGCGGTCGGCGCCACGCGGCCACAGCTCAGGCCCTTTACCGGCGCCGAATATCTTGACAGCCTGCGTGATGGCCGTGAGGTGTGGATTTACGGCGAGCGCGTGCCCGACGTCACCACCCACCCCGCCTTTCGTAACAGTACTCGTTCGATCGCCCGTCTCTATGATGCGCTGCGTGATCCCCAGCACCGCAACGTCTTGACCACGGAAACTGACACTGGCAACGGCGGCTTTACCCATCACTTCTATCGGGCGCCACACGGCCCGGAGGATTTGCTTGCCGGGCGCGAGGCCATCGCTGCCTGGCAACGCTTGTGTTTCGGCTTTTTGTGACGCAGCCCGGATTACAAGGCGGCCTTTCTCGCCACCTTGGGCGCCAACGCTGACTTCTACTCACCCTATCAAGAGAACGCTCGGCGCTGGTACCGGGACTCACAGGAGCGAGTGCTGTATTTGAATCACGCCATCGTCCACCCACCGGTCGATCGCGACCGGCCGCCCGATGAAGTAGCCGATGTCTGTGTGCACGTGGAGAAAGAGACCGATGCGGGTATCGTGGTGAGTGGGGCCAAAGTGGTGGCGACCGCTTCGGCGCTCACGCACCACAATTTTGTCGCGCACTACGGCCTACCCCTCCGCAAAGAAGAATTTGCGGTGATGTTCATCGTGCCGATGAACGCGCCGGGGCTGAAGCTGCTGTGCCGGCAGTCTTACGAGATGATCGCGGCGCACGTCGGCAGTCCCTTTGACTACCCCCTGTCGAGCCGGTTCGATGAGAACGATTCGATCCTCATCTTCGACCACGTGCTGGTCCCGTGGGAGAACGTGTTTGTCTACCGCGACATCGAGCGAGCTAATACCTTCTTCCCCCGGTCCGGCTTTATCCCCCGCGCCATGTTTCACGGTTGCATTCGCTTAGCGGTGAAGTTTGATTTTCTTGCCGGGCTCTTCCTCAAGGCAATCGAGGCTATTGGTCCCAAAGACCAGCGCAGTGCGCAAGTGCATGCCGGCGAGATCATCGCCTGGCGTAATCTCTTCTGGGGATTGACCGACGGGATGATTCGCGGCGCGGTGCCGTGGGTCGGCGATACAGTGCTGCCGAACCCGAGTTATTGCGATGCCTACCGTGTGTTCTCACCGGTGGCTTATGGCCGCGTCAAAGAGATCATCGAGCAGGCGCTCGGCAGTGGCCTGATTTACTTGCCTTCTCACGCCGTAGACTTGAAGACCCCTGAGTTACGCCCGTACATTGACCGCTATATTCGCGGCATCGGTGGCTACTCTTCAGTCGAACGCATCAAGCTCATGAAGTTACTGTGGGACGCCTTGGCCAGCGAGTTCGGCGGTCGTCACGAACTGTACGAGCGCAACTACTCAGGCAACGTCGATGATGCGCGTATTCAGACCTTGCTGGCAGCAACGGCAACCGGCACCACGGATGCAATGAAGGCCCTAGTGGACCAGTGTCTGTCGGAATACGACCTTGATGGCTGGAAGATTCCGGGGATGGTGAATCCAGATGATGTGAATGTGTTTACGCGGCGACGGTAGGGAGCCGGGGGATGAATGATCCCGTTGATAAACTCCGCACCTCCACCGGGGGATAAATCCCCCGGCTACCATCAACCGCCCCGAAGGGGCTGAGAGCCGGCGTGAGCCGGCGTCGTGAGGGTAGCCCGATGCTTTAGCGTCGGGCGAAAACGGCGTCCCGGTATTTATCAACGGTATCAATGAACATATTGTTTTTCTCTCTGCATCTCAATTCTTCACCCCGAGGGCATTACCATGAAATTCTACACCTTTGACGAGCTGACCTATCCGGATGTCCCGCCGGAGTTTGGTCCCGAGGTGCGGTTCACCAACCGCTTCTGCGATCCGCGCGCGGTCAACAAAACCTATCACGAGCATCTCGATGAGTGGGCCATTTGCGAGGAGCTGGGTTTTGATGGCGCCTTTGTCAACGAACACCATTTCACCGCCATCAATATCCAGCCCTCGTGCAATATCACGGCGACGGCTATCATCATGCGCACCAAGACCATGAAGGTTGGCGTGATCGGCAATATTCTGCCGTTGCGCCATCCCGTGCAAACCGCGGAAGAGTTTGCCATGATGGACTGTCTGTCCGGCGGGCGCTTCATTGCTGGCCTGGTCCGTGGCGTGCCCTTTGAATACGTTTCCTACAATATCGATCCGTTCACCAGCCGCGAGCGGCTCACCGAGGCCTATGACATCATTACCAAGTGCCACAATGAAGAACTCTTCGATTATGAAGGCAAGCACTGGCAATTGACGGGTGTGTCTATCTGGCCCAAGCCGATTCAGCGCCCATTGCCTTTCTGGATGCCGACCGGTTCGCTGGAGACTATCGAGTTTGCCGCCCAGCGCCGGATCACCGGCTGCCAGGTATTTTATCCCTCCGCGGCGTTCAAGGACTCGTTCGACTTGTACCGCAAGGTTGCGCACGAGCGCTTTGGCTGGGAACCAGGTTTCGACAACTTTGTCGGGGCGCGCTTGCTCCACGTGGCGGAGACCAACGCCAAAGCTATCGAAGAGGCCAAGGAAGCAGTGGCCTACTTCTTCCGCGTCTTCTCCCGTCCGGTGAATAATCCGGCGCCGGTGCCTGGCCTCAACACCGACCGCTCTTTCCAACATCGCCAACGGATCGAGCATGACTTTCCGGGGCCGCACACGCCGTTTGAACAAATGCGAGAGGATGGGTTCATCGTCTGCGGTGATCCGGACTATGTGACCCGCTGGCTGGAGAACGACATGAAGGTCGCCGGCTATGGCCACTTCATGGGAATGTTCCATGTCGGCAATCTGGCCCACACTAAGGTCATGGCGTCCAAGCAGTTGTTTGCCAAATATGTCATGCCTGAGCTGCGCCCACTTAACGTGGATCAGCCTGCACAGCCGCAGGGCGCTGCCGCGTCCGCTCCAGCCTATCGTGTCAGAGAATCGGAGACGAGCGGTCACCTTCCTCTGTATCGCGATTTCAATTACGTCATTACCCGCGACTCCCCTGAAATGCTCAGAGAGTTTGTGCAGAGCGAGAACGGAAAAGTCACCGCCGGTTGGGAAATGCGCGTGCCGGAGCGGGAGCCGGACGGTTTCCCTTATCAGATCATCTTTGTCGGACCAACGGCCGAACATCGCGGGAGTGCGATTCGTCTGCGCCTGACTACCAGCGATGACAGCGAGGTGCCGGATGAGGCAGAAGTGCGGCTGGAGACGGCCCACGAGACCGGTGCCGCGCGACAGGTGATCTTCCAAGGGAAGTACCGGCAGTTCAGGAAGATCCCGGAGCAGCAGGCACCGGACGCGGCGGTGGCGGTGCAGCAGCGAGTGGTGGCCCAAGACCGCTATGTGATTCGTCTGGCGGTGACGACACCAGCCGGGACGCCACTGCCAGATCCTGCTGCCGCTGCCTCGTTTTTTGAACTGGAGTGTTTCAAGCATGTGCTCAATGTCACTGCGTGATACGAATCTGCTTGGCGTAAGATGCAGAAGATTACTACCAGTCACTCTTTGACGCAGGTAGGGTGATCAGATCAGAGGTGTTTTAACAACCGTTCGTGCTGAGCCTGTCGAAGCATGAACGGATACCGAAGGAGCCGTCATGGGCGCAGGCTACGCATCCCAGTTTACCCGTAACACCGCTAAGGTTGGTGAGTTGACGATTTCCTACCTGAAAGGTGGTCGCGGCCGCCCGCTGCTCTACCTTCATGGTCTCGGGGGTTGGGGCAGGTGGGAGTCCTACCATATGGCCATGGGTATTACCAATCTGGTATACGCTCCGCAGTTGCCGGGCTGGCCAGATGGCCAGATTCCTGCCAGCGTGACCTCGGTCCGCGATTATGCCCACCTCATGCGGCAATTTCTCGATGCGATTGAGGTGAACACGGTCGATCTCGTTGGCCATTCGTTTGGCGGTTGGGTCGCGCTGTCTCTGTCAGTGGAGTATCCACAGCGCATAGCCAAGCTCGTACTCATCGACGCCATGGTGTTGGATGTGCCGGTTGTGCCAGCGGCGAATCTGGAGGCCATGCCCGAAGAGGCGTTCCTGAGAGCGGCGTTCGCCCAGACCGGGGAGGTCGTGATTCGTGGCGACTTCGGTGGAGTGAGAGAGGACGTGCGGCAGGGACAGGAGTTCCACAGACAATGGAAGAGCCGCGAGATCGTGGCCCGATTGGTACGCGGTCAGTATGCCGACCCCAAGCTGACACAGAAAGTGAACGCCATCGCGACTGATACTCTTATCATCTGGGGGCGTGAAGACGGGGTGGTCTCGTGGCAACACGGTGAAGTGCTGGCGGCGACCATGCCGCATGCACGCTTGGCTGTGATTGCGGATGCTGGGCATACGCCAATGCGAGAGAAGCGCGAGACCTTCCAGCGCCTCCTGCACAATTTTCTGATTGGCCAGGAAGAAGGTGTCGAGAGGGAGGGAGTGGGTAAGTATTAGTAGTCCGTCGTATTGCTTTTACTGGTCTGTCATTTGACTTCTCGGTCCCAGGCTCTGCCTGGGACCGCAAGGATTGGGCGGCTCTGCCGCTGCAAAGATAACCGCAGGCAGAGCCTGCCACCCAGGGCGTACCCAGGCAGAGCCTGGGTACGAGGGCGTCTTGAAGTGGTTAAGCACTAGCAATGTCGAAATAGAGCTCATAGAAAACTCAACCCCTAACTCAAAGAAGGATCACCTATGGACAAGCAAACATTCTGGCAAGGAGTCGAACGGATTGCCGACGAGTACAACATCGGCAAACATCCCCTTGTCCAACTAGTGCGCGAGGGCAAAGCGACGAAACAGCAGCTCAAGCAGTTTGCCATCGAGCACTATGAGATGACGGTACGGGACTCCGGTCCTTACATCGCCAACGGCTATATCAACATGAGCAAGTTAGATGCCGAAGGTGCGGAGCTGATGGCGGAGAACTTTGCCGAGGAAGCTATGGGTCTGTACACTCACACCGGCGGACACGCGGCGCTGTTGTTTGAGTTCTGGGAAAAAGGGTTGGGATTACCGCGGAAGGAGTTGGAGGAGTCAAGCGCTTCTCTGGCAGCCCGCGCGATGAATGCCTACTTCTGGCTCATGGTGACCCAGAAAGTCAAATACTCGGGGGCTTTAGGGGTTTTGGAAGGGGGCTTCTCACACGCTTGTGAGCAGATGGTGGCCGGGCTGCAGCAGCATTACGGAATGAAACCCGAGGCGGTGCGCTTTTTCTCCGGCCACGTCGAGGCTGACCGCGAGCACGCCCAGACCGGCCGCAAGCTGGTCGAGCACTTGCTGACCACGGAGCGGGACCGGCAAGAGTTTCTTAAAGAGGCGCGCTGCACTGCAGAGCTCTATTGGAAAGGCTGGGATGCGATGTTGTGACAGGAGAGCTTTCCGCGATCAGCATTCAGCCGT
>JACQEL010000456.1 GCA_016200595.1 Deltaproteobacteria bacterium | reverse complement strand
CCAATTGCAGGGACAAGAGAATCGATCAGCCTATCAACAGCGGCAAATCAATCAACAGAGCCGGGCGATCCAGCAGCAGCGGCGTGACATCCAGCAACTCCAGCGGCGCTCGGTGGGCGACGAGGAGTATTAGGTGGTTGTTCATAACAGGACTCGGGAGCTTGGGGGAAGAAAACTACCTGTTCCTGTCGTGCTTGAGGGAGAACGCGTGAAACGCACGAGCTTTGGCCTTACACTGCTTGCAATCGCGTTGGTAGTCTGGATGAAAAGCCCGGTCACTTTAAGTGGCGAGTTCGTTTATGGAGGTGGAGTTTTAGGGATAGGGACGGGAGCAATCATTGGTGCGGCTGCGGGCAATACCATGGCTGGTATGGCGATTGGCGGCCCGGTCGGTGCCATCGCCGGCTATTTTTTCGAGGATAGTCTCAAAAGGGCTCTAGAGAGCGACGTGGCGAAGAGGAGTAGAAACGAGTCTGTTGTCGAAGTAGGCGGCAAAAATACAGAGGGGTAGGACGCAGATGAGACCAGTATCGGCGTTGGTTGAGGAATTCCGAGAAGTTCTGCCAGACCGAACAGAACGGGTAAGACAGTGGCTCACAGTATTCTTACCTCGTCTGCGCGTCTTCCTGGCGCTGGGGCTCTTGGCACTTGGCGCGGGCTGGGTCGGAGGTTGGTGGGCAATACAGTCGGCTGTACCGCGAGAGAGCCGGCCGCTTCAGACGGTGGGTCCTGAGAGCTTATCTCTAGCGAAGAGCGGCCTCACATCGCCGACTACTAGTGAGGTCATGAAGCCTGGGGCGCTACCGGAAGAGGTCTCACCTACTTCTCCAGCAGCTTCGGTTGATCCGGCAGCTATCCATTCTGTGAAGAAGGTCTATCTCGGGATTCGCGGAAAGACATTTCACCAGGGGGAAGTGCAAGGGGTGAAGATCACGGCGGTCTTTCCAGGTTCACCAGCGGAAAAGGCGGGCTTACGCTCTGATCGTGACCCTGCTCCAGCTGCTGCGCGACGCTCAAGTGCGAGTACTGGCCATATTATTGTCGGAGCCGATGGGAAGGCCATCCGCTCCGAGGAAGATATGAGCCGGTTGCTGGCCCTTAGTGTTCCTGGGAGCATAGTGAAATTTCTTGTGACTTCCATTGATGAAGGTTCTTATCAAATCGTGCCTGTAGTTTTAGGGGCAGTTCCAGGGACGGGAACCGCCCCCACGGTATCTCCCGCTGCGCAAGCCTCGGCTGAGGAAGTAGTGCGGAACCCTGCTGCACGGCCAGAGGCGTCCGCAGGGGAGATCGAAGAAGAAGTTTTTCGCGCTGTCAACCAAGCTCGAGCAGAGAAGAGTCTCCCTCCGTTACAGGAGAATCCTCAACTCCAACAGGCAGCTCGTCGCCATAGCGAGGACATGGCGACCCGGCATTTCTTTGGCCATCTCAATCCTGATGGTCAAGATGTAGTCGATAGATTACGTGCACAAGGTATCAAAGACTTTACCGCTGCTGGAGAGAATATCTTCAATGCGAAGACGGTGACCGACCCAGCACAAGTGGCGGTGCGCGAGTGGCTTAACAGTCCTAAGCATCGCAGAAATCTGCTCAATCCGCGTTACACCGCAGGTGGCGTTGGGATCTCTCAAGGTGAGACGGGAACAATTTACGTGACGCAGGTTTATCTGGAACGCTAAAACTAAAAGGATAGAAGGGAGGTTATTATGGTGCCATCTCTTGTTGAAAGAAGGGCTCTTTTCCTGGTATTTGGTCTCCCCGTTGTTCTTGGCCTTCAGGGGTGTTTGGCTACGCGGGGATGGGTCACAGAGCAAATGATACCATTGTCAGACCGAGTGTCGGCGGTGGAAACTCGCCTCGGCCAGACTGAGGCCAAAGCGGATGAAGCCTTAACTCGCCTGGACAATCTGCGCTTGGAGAAACGATTCGTGTTGGATCTCAAGGAGGGAGCTAGTTTTTCTATGAACTCTGGAGCGTTGACGGCTGATGCAAAAAGCCAGATCGACGGTTTTCTCAGTGACCTCAAGGAGACGGACGACGCGATCTTCCTGGTTGCTGGTCATACCGACAGCCTAGGCTCTGAGAGCTATAACTACGAACTGGGACAAAAGAGAGCAGCGAGTGTCGCGCGCTATCTTTTGAGCCGCAGAGGAATCGATCCACTCAGGGTGACTACGGTATCGTACGGCAAGGACTCTCCGTTGGCAGATAACGCGAGCGCTGAGGGGCGGCGTAAGAACCGGCGTGTCGAGATCCTCGTTTATAAAGAGGCCATCACTAGTGCCCCGGGGAGAAGCGCCCCGCACGCTGAGGCGGAAGACCGCGGCGGAAGAGTCGCTGCCTACAGAGGGGAATAAAGTCCCTGCGGCGTAACAGGTTGCAGGGAGAGAGAAGATCTCGTCTCTTTTCCTGCTGTCCATTTCAGAGACGAGCTGTCTTTTACCCTTTCTTCTAGGATGTCGATTTGTACCCCGTCCGGCTGGCTGTGCATGCGACCACGCCGGGCGCTTCTCGATCTTCTTGAGATGCCTTACACTATGCAAGAATATCGCCGATAAAACCAAGACGCATGCGGCTCACAATTTTCTGGCGGGTTATTCTCGCGCAACTCTCCCTTATCGCCTTAATCCTAGCCGTGAGCCTTTATGCGTTCTCACAATTGAACCGGCTCACGAGTCTCAGCACGAATATTTTAGCGACAGATGCTGCGTGTATTGAAGAAGAGAAGCGACTCCTCAAGATCTTTCTCACCCAGATGCGTAGCGCAGAGAAGTACGT
>JACQEL010000082.1 GCA_016200595.1 Deltaproteobacteria bacterium | reverse complement strand
GCCCTCGGACTGACGGCAGGATACTGCGTAGTCGAGTTTATCGGCGGCTGGGTCATCAACAGTTTGGCTCTTCTCTCCGATGCTGGGCATATGCTGTCCGATGTGACTGCCATGGGACTTTCTCTGTTCGCTGCGTATATCTCCACACTACCGGTGACTTCGCAGAAGACTTTTGGGTATTACCGTGCCGAGATCTTGGTCGCCTTTCTTAACGGTCTGACCCTGTGGTTGGTGGCGGGCATTATCTTTCGTGAAGCCTACTACCGCTTCTTTTCCCCGCCCGCAGTGCAAGGACAAGGAATGATCCTCGTCGCCGGGATAGGGCTGCTCGTCAACTTGTTTATCGTCTGGCTCCTGCACGACGCCCAGGACACGAATCTCAATTTACGCGGCGTTTTTCTGCACGTCCTCGGCGATGCGTTGGGTTCGGTCGGAGCCATCGTCGCCGGCGTGGTAATTCTGTGGACCGGTTGGTATTGGGCCGATCCGGTCACCAGCGTGATTATCGGTTGCTTAATTTTACTGAGTTCTTTCAGCCTCGTGCGTGAGTCGGTCGATATTCTCATGCAGGCCACTCCTCGGCACCTCGATCTCGCCGAGGTGCAACAGACGCTGGAAGCGATCACTGGTGTCGCGCGCGTGCATGACCTCCACGTCTGGACCCTGACCTCGGGGCTGTTTACCTTGACGGCCCATGTCGTGGTGAATGGCACGCACGATCACCACGGTTTGCTCAACGCTTTAGAGCAGGTTATCCAAGAGCGTTTCAGGATCGACCACACCACGATCCAACTCGAACCCCAAGACCGCCAACAAGGCGAGCCCCAACACTTCTGAGCTATGAACATCCTCATCTGCACTTCCCATTTTCCCCATTGCGCCGAGACCCTGCGCCGGTATTTGCCAGAAGATCACATTCGCTCATGTCCGGCTGACCAGGTGCGTACCGCAGCGGTAGAAGTGGACGTACTGATTCCGGCAATGTATCGAGTCGAGGCCGCCTCTGTTGCTGAGCATGCGATTTTCCTGATGCTGGCACTAGCACGGAAGTTTCCTCGCGCATTGGATAATGTGCGGCGCCGAGTGTTCGGCGCTCCGTTGGGACTCTCCCTCACCGGCAAGAGTATTGCGATCTTGGGTGTGGGCAGCATCGGTGTGGAACTGGCGAGACGTCTTCGCGGTTTTCACATGCGGGTGTTGGGCATCAAGCAAAATCCAGCAGAAGGGCTGCGCCAGGAACTTGGCTTAGAATTTCTCGGCGGGTCAGGTGATCTCGCCAAGGTTCTCGCAGAGGCAGACTTTGTCGTCTCCGCTCTACCGGTGACTCCGGCGACGCGAGGAGTACTCAACGCCGCGGCGCTTGCCGGGATGAAAAAAAGTGCCTTTTTGATCAACGTCGGCCGCGGACCGGTGATCGACCACGCTGCTCTGCTGGAAGCTCTTACCCAGGGAGTAATCGCCGGTGCTGGCCTCGATGTGTTCTGGGACGAGCCTGTTGATCCGAACGATCCGCTCTTTCAACAGAATGTGATCGCGACTCCCCATATCGCCGGAGTCACCGACCTCTCTTACCATGATATCGCTCGTGGTCTGGCGGCCAACGTGAACCGTATCCGTGCAGGTTTGCCGCCGATCAATTGTGTCAACTTGGCAGACGTTGAGGCGTTACGACGCTCGCAGCCGGTCTCCTGATTAAAGGAGGTTTTCTCTCTTGCCCTGCGCCCGTGGGTCCCTTCCCCCCTTGTGGGGGAAGGTCAGGAAGAGGGGAACACGGCTTGAGCACGGCCGACGGCCCCCTCACCCTAGCCCTCTCCCACAAGGGGAGAGGGAACTCCTAAGTACAGAGCCGGGGAAAAGGCTTAACTTGACACGCATGCCACGCGGGGCCGCCCCTACACACACAGTACGAATGTTCCGCGGTTCGATTTAACTTGAGAAAGCTCAGCAACCGTTCGTGCTGAGCTTGTCGAAGCACAGCGTTTTTAAGGGAGACCCATGACGAAACATAAACACTGGACACACTTAAGCGTAGCTACGCTTGTGGTTCTCTGTGTAGCATGTGGTGAAAAAGAGCCGGCCAAATCCGCTCGCCAGCCTACACCGCTCGATCTCTCGACCACCGGAACTATTTCCGGCCAGGTACACTTTGAGGGTCAGGTGCCGGAACAGACTATACTACAACTCAGTGGCTGGTCCGAGTGCGCCGCCCAGCATCCTGAAGGCAATCCGCGTGCTGGGGACGTCCTCGTCAACGATGGCAAGCTGCAAAATGCGGTCGTGTACGTGAAGGAAGGATTAGGCGACCGGGTGTTTGCCGTGCCCACGGAAGCGATCACCATCGACCAAAAGGGCTGTGTCTTCTCGCCGCGTATAGCCACACTCCGAGTCGGGCAGCCGTTCCGTTTTCTGAACAGTGACCCCATGGCACATAACGTGCGTGGTCTGACGAAAGTCGCGCGTGCCTGGAACTTTAGTCTCGGCGTGAAAGGCACTACCCGCACCATTACGGTAGACAAACCCGAGGTCATGATCGAACTCAAGTGCGATATCCACCCTTGGATGCGCGCCTATACTGGTACTTTCGACCATCCCTACTTCGCCATGAGTGGGGCAGATGGCCAGTTCACGCTCAAGGATCTGCCACCAGGTGAGTATACGATTGAGGCCTGGCACGAGCGCTTCGGCACACGCTCACAAAAAGTCTCGCTAGGAGCGAAGGAAACCAAGGATATTGTATTTACGTTTGGTGCGGGATGAGGAGAAAAAGTAGTCAGTTGTCAGCTCAGAAGAAAAGTTGCCAGTTGTCAGCTCAGAAGAAAAGTTGCCAGTTGTCAGTTATCAGTTACAAAGAGGGAAAAATCTTTACGCCGAACGACAGACAAGAGATAACGAACGTCAAAGCCGCTGGTCTTTATATTCCTTTTGAACTGACAACTGACAACTAATAACTGACAACTGCTTACGGCCAAGTCTTCGCCACACCGGGCGCGAAATTAAAAATCAGGTAATACGCCACCCCCGCGCCCACCGCGATGACGACGATGAACCACGGGAAAAATGAGATGGAAGGATAATGCCCCGCTCCTGCCAACATGCCAAAGAGCATTGGCACCGACAAAAACGTATTGGTCCGCGAGGCGTAGAGCGCAGTCTTCGCGACCTGAGGCTGCTCGGGCGGCGTCTGGCCTTCCTTGACCCAGGTAATGAGCCTCTGTTGGGCCGGCCAGATAATGAACCACACATTGAACCACATGATAGTGCCAAAAAGTGCTCCCATAGCAATCCACAGGCCAGCACTTGAACTGAAGAGCCCAGCATCCCCAGTAAAACCGCTCCCCAAAATAAAATACTTCCACAGCAGCAGCAGGAGCCCGGACAGAAAGGTAAACATCGCGCCCCAACGGAACCACCACAACACGCGCGGCATCAATTGCGGAACCACCTCTCTTCTGGTGGCCGGCTGCAGAGCCGCGGTTATATGCGCATTAATAAGATTGAAAAAGTACAACATGCCGAGCCAGGTAATTCCTGCGAGAAAATGGATCCAACGAAAGAGTGCTTGAAGGAGATCGTTCATATCCACGTAACATTCCTCTTACGAAGGGATTTTTCACGTTTGCTTGTTCAGTTCTTCTGCGCTGCGCAGCTTGCGTTGCTTACGGTCCACACCCCATACCTCTTCTCCTTTCTGAGGGCTAACAGCCGTGCTCTCTCCTCGACCGTCAGGTCCCTTCGGTACTCGTCTTGCTCCCGCTCTGTGCGGCCGTACTCGCCCACATTTTTGACACAAGCCATGGATCGCCAAGCTATGGGCAGTTACAGTGAAGCCCTGATTCACCAGGGGCGCCAGATTGACCTGCCGATTTCGTTCCAAGAGGACGTCCTCGACCCGTCCGCATCGCTGGCAAATGAAATGATCGTGCTCAGCCACCATCGGGTCGTAACGAGCTATCCGTTCACCGAGCAAGAACATGCGGATCTTGCCTTCTGTAACCAATCGTTGCAGGTTACGATAAACCGTGCCAAGACTGATGCGCGGCAGTGTCCGGCGTACTCGCTGATAGACCTCATCAGCGCTCGGATGCGAATGGTCACCCTGCAAGGCCTGGTACACCGCAGCTAGTTGTCGAGTTGCGCGTTTGTTCACCTCACTTACCATGAATACTCCTCATACGGCTCCGCTTCCTCCCTACACCTCCGCTGCTAAGGAGTGTCGCACTGCAGCAGAAAGGACAGTTCGGGCTCGGTAGTTAGGATGCTCAATCACAATCAGCGCTTCCTGTCGCTCGTCCTGGAAAGCGGTCCGTGCCTCAGGAGAAAGGGGAAAACGCACATACTGCACCGCACTCAAATTATCCGCTTTGCTACGGCCGGGCTCGAAGACTGCTGGAACCCTATAGCGATCACCAATATGTAACGCAACCGCCTGATCAATGCCGATGAGCCGCACTAGTTCAGGCCGGATCTGCTCTGGCTGGGTAATCTCGATCAGCATGGTCGCTGATAACTCACCCTCAGCCGGAATGAGTTCATTGAACGTATCGACCTCGAAGCGGATCTTGTCGAGGTCGATGATGCGCTCGGCACGTACCATCTCTTGGATCTGAAAGAGGACCGTATCGTGATTTTCGAAAACAAAAGTAATCCGATCACCGACCGTTACTCGGCGATTTTTCTTCAAGGCAACAATGTGCTGGCGGAACTCAGAACGAATGCGCTCGTAGCGCTCCAACCCAACGATTTCGTCTAGTGTGACTTTTTGCATCGCTTATCTCTGCCAGGGCGCCATCCCATAGGCATCGCGAACCAACTGGATCGGGTGCTGCGGACGATAGCCGCGTTCGTGCTGCACCTGCAAGCCAGCCAGGGGACAATCTGAGACGGTCACGTCAGCCTCAGCTTGATCGATCGCACGTAGCATCCCACGCGCCACTTTTAGTGAAGCATGAAAATACTCTTTTTTGAACCCCCAGGTGCCATCGACTCCGGCACATTTCTCAATCAAGTCCACCTTCGTCTCCGGTAACAACCGCAAGAGATCACGCGATTTGAACCCGATATTCATCACGCGCAAGTGGCAAGGCACCTGGTACGCCACCTTCCCCATGCCACGAACGAAAGCGGTATCAAATTTCTTTTCACGGTGCAGTGTCATTAAATATTCGCAGAGGTCCAACTCGTCCCAGAAAGCCGGAGAGTCGACGTCAAAATTAAAGCCCATATGCTGTTCTCTTTTCTCCCTTACTCGGCAAAGGGCACGGTGCTACCGTGCCCCAGTGCTTCATCACCTCAGTAGCGACGCAGGCTATTGGTTGAGGGACTCAAGCCCTTTGCCGAAACGGCCGGCATGAGACCTCTCGGCTCGCGCCAGGGTCTCGAACCATTCCGCAATTTCATCGAACCCTTCCTCGCGGGCGGTCTTGGCAAACCCGGGGTACATTTCCGTATACTCATAGGTCTCACCGACCACTGCCGCCTTGAGATTTTTCTCGGTATCGCCAATGGGCTCGCCGGTCGCGGGGTCGCCCGCTTCTTTGAGAAAATCGAGGTGACCAAAGGCATGGCCGGTCTCAGCCTCAGAAGTATCGCGGAAAAGACCGCCGACGTCAGGGTAGCCTTCGATGTCGGCGCGCCGGGCGAAATACAGATAGCGGCGGTTCGCTTGCGACTCACCGGCAAAAGCGTGTTTGAGGTTCTCATGGGTCTTAGTGTCTTTAAGAGCTTTCGCCATAGTTTTCTCCTTAATAATAATTGTTACTATTAATAAATGATCCTCTTACCCCACGTCAACTCCCCGTGAAAAGCTTTTGTCGCATGCAGAAAAGAGGCGCTGGCAAAAGGTGAACGCGGAGCTCTTCGCCAGTGAGAGGACGGAGACCTGATTGCCTTCCCCTTTCCTCTCATGCTAAAGAGCACGCCGACAGGGAGGCATCTATGACAAGCAACACGCCGCCGGGTTGGACCGAACCTGAGACCGTGTCGGTTCGTCCAGAGGCGGTTCTCGACCATGCCGTGGTCAGTCGCTTTTTGCGTGGACGTTTGCCAAACACTGACGGCCCTCTCGGAATCACCCAGTTCGCCGGCGGGCATGCGAACCTGACCTATCTGGTGCGTTTCGGGGAGCACGAATATGTCCTGCGCCGGCCGCCAAGTGGTCCGCTGGCAGCAGGGGCGTATGACATGGCCCGTGAATTTCGGGTTCTCTCAGCGCTGTGGCCGGTATATCCGCCAGCATGTCAGCCCTTTCTCTTCTGCGATGATGCGAGTGTGTTGGGCGCTCCTTTCTTTGTGATGGAACGGCGTCGCGGCTTGGTGATTCACAAAGAGATGCCACCGCAATACCTCAATCGTCCAGACCTCTACCGCCGCCTGAGCGAGGCACTGATTGATTCTCTTGCGGCCTTTCATGCCATTGATTACCAAGCCGTGGGTCTGGAAACTCTGGGCAAGCCCGAGGGGTTCGTCGAACGACAAGTCACTAATTGGATCAAACGCTGGGAGCGGGCTAGACTCACCGAACTCCCGCTGATGGACGAACTCGGCCGCTGGTTGCTCGCACATCTCCCCCGCTCACAGGCGCCGACGCTGCTTCACAATGACTACAAACTTGATAACCACATGGTCGATCCGGTGGATATCGCCCGCATCGTCGCGCTTTTCGATTGGGACCAGTGCACCCTTGGTGATCCGCTCGTTGATCTCGGTTTGTTCCTGAACTACTGGACCGAGGCTGACGACCCTCCTGCACGACAAGCCTTGGCACAAGCGCCTACCACACTGCCGGGATTTTATACTCGTGCCGAGTTGGTGCAGCGTTATGCCCAGCAGAGCGGGCGAGATGTGAGCGCCATCGCTTTTTACGAGGCGTTTGCTTTGTGGAAGACCGCCACGGTGGTGATGCAGCTCTTCGTGCTCTACAAAAACGGACAACTGCAAGACGAGCGCTTAGCCGATTTTGATCAACGTGTAGTTTACCTGGCCGAAACCGCGCATGCGGTGGCGCAGAGCGCAGCAGTGCACTAATTCGTTAATTATAGCGGTTTGCACTTGAATGAAGAGAGAAAGGCGGAATTGAAAAAGTTTTCTTACGCCCCTACGGGGCTTTCGCCCTTACAGGGCTCGGAATGTGCTCAGCCCCGGAGGGGCGTCATATTGTAGCCCACGGCGTGAGCCGTGGGATTGGAAGCCATGGGACACACCCGTGAGCCCCGGAGGGGCGAAAGCTATCATCTCTCGCCCTTACAGGGCTCGGAATGTGCTCAGCCCCGGAGGGGCGTCATATTGTAGCCCACGGCGTGAGCCGTGGGATTGGAAGCCATGGGACACACCCGTGAGCCCCGGAGGGGCGAAAGAATATGGCACACACATTCACCAACTTGTTGACGCACGTCATTTTCAGCACCAAAGACCGTACGCCCTCTATTGACGCAGAATTAAAGCCTCAGCTCTTCGCCTACATGGGCGGCATTGTGCGGGAATACAATGGCACGGCGCTGATGGTGAACGGTACGCCGGATCACGTACATTTACTCCTACGGCTGCCGCCTTCGGTCCCAATTGCAGAAGCGATGCGGGTGCTGAAAACTAACTCGTCTCGTTGGGTCCACGAAAAATGGTCTTCCCGCTCCGCCTTTGGCTGGCAAACTGGATACGGAGCCTTCAGCGTTAGCCAGTCGAATGCTTCGGCAGTCCTGCGCTATATCGGCAATCAGGAAGAACATCATCAGAAGGTCTCGTTTCAAGAAGAGTTTATAGCGTATTTGCAGAGACACGGGATCGAATATGATGAGCGGTATATTTGGCAATGACTGGATGTGTTCTTACGCCCCTACGGGGCTATGTTCTGTTTCTGTTTCCCAGTCCCCACGGTTTACACCGTGGGCTATCATCTCTCGCCCTTACAGGGCTTGAAATAGAGCCCCGTCAGGGGCGCAATATTGTAGCCCAGGGCTGTTTCGGTTCCCCGGTCCCCACGGTTTACACCGTGGGCTATCATCTCTCGCCCTTACAGGGCTTGAAATAGAGCCCCGTTAGGGGCGTAATATCGTAGCCCACGACCGTTTCTGTTCCCCGTCCCCCACGGTTTACACCGTGGGCTATCATCTCTCGCCCTTACAGGGCTTGAAATAGAGCCCCGTTAGGGGCGTAATATCGTAGCCCACGGCGTGAGCCGTGGGTCTGTGTTGGGAGGTGACTATGCAGCCGGTTGAGTACATGACGCGCATCCGCGACAACTACGCCAAGCTCGGCTATAAAGCCTATCAGTGGGTGAACAACGCTGAGCCACCGCCGTGGCAGCCGCTGCGTAAACCGCTCTCCGAATGCCGGCTAGGGCTGATCGCCTCCGGCGGCATCTACGTCACTGGTCAGGTCGCATTTCACTTTAAGGACGACGCTTCATTTCGCGCTATCCCTACCGATGTAAGGACGAGCGATCTGCGCACCGCCCACTTCGCCTATGACCAAACTGATGCTCGCCAAGACCCGAATGTCGTGTTCCCCATCGACACCTTACGCCGCTTGGTGAAGGAAAGGGTCATCGGCTCACTCACCGAGCACGCTTATACGTTCATGGGGGGGATTTATTCTTCCAGGCGTGTGCGCGATGAATTAGCCCCACAATTCGCCGAACGCATGCGAGCGGAGAAAGCCGATGTAGTTTTGCTGGTGCCTGTCTGACCGGTTTGCCATCAGTCCGTGGGACTGATCGCCCGTCACCTCGAAGCTGCTGGCATCCCTACTTTGTGTATGGGTAGCGCCCTAGATATCATCAAAGCGGGAAACCCACCGCGGGCAGCGTTTCTCGATTATCCGCTCGGACACACCACCGGCAAACCGCATCAACCTGAGCTGCAGCATGAAATTCTCGTGCAAGCTCTCGAAGGATTCACCTCGCTGACGGTTCCCGGTTCGGTGAAAACGCTGCCATTTCGCTGGTCCGACGAAGACGAATGGAAGCCCACAGCCATGATGAACGGCGACTCCCGCACCTCCCGCCATGACACTCCGCAGTATCAGACCGAAGAAGACCGCCGCCGGGCCGAGGAAAATAATCCCGAAGCCTGCCCGGTGTGCGAGATTTCAGCCTGAGTTTTTTACCGCTCGCTGCGCTCAGGGGGGGACAACAATTCCTCGGTCGAAAGTTGAAAGCTGAGAGGAGCTTGCTAAGCAAGCGCCCTCCGAGACCTTGCGCTATAGCTGTGTCACCATCTTTTCTACCTCACTCCATTCGACGATGGGTGTGAGGCGGCGCTTCTCGACCAAGCCTTGAGACACCAATTTGCCAAAGATCTGAAAAGTCGGGGTATGGTTAGGAATATCGACCAGAAAAATCACTTTTGGTTCTTCGTTCGACGCCCAGGGCCCGCCAACGAAGCGGACTTCCTGTGGCGCACCGATCGAGGCGGGGCTCTTGGCCGCCATGCCAATCAGGCGAACGAATTCTTTCATCCGCTCCGGGCTCGGATCTTTCAGCCATACTTCATCGAGATACAGTGCCATTGCAGTCCCTCCTGTCAATAAGCCGTCAAGCGCAAAACGTACGCGAGAGGTCGGGAACTTACGCTTGACATTTGACGGTTTAGTCCCCCAACTTTTCTTCGAGTTCTCCGCTGACCTCAAGCGTACGCAGCTCAGTAAACCCCCCAATGGGCTCGTCGCCGATGAAGATCTGCGGGACCGTGCGGCGACCCGTACGACGGACTATCTCTTGGCGTAACACCTGATCTTTGGTCACATCGATCTCTTGAAAAGGAATACTTTTCGCTTTCAGCAAAGTTTTTGCTGCGGTACAGAACGCGCAATAATCAGTGGTATACACCACAACAGGTTTCATCGTGACCGCCCTCCTTGTTTGAGTCTCTACCTTGTACGCGATGGTCGGTCGTGACTCAAGAGGTAAAGCAGTTGTGAATTGCGGATTTCACTCACTAAACCAGGAGGCACGAGATTGGTACACACAACACTAGCGCCTGTCCACCGTAGGGGCGAAGCATTTGCCCCGTATAGACCAACGCCGTGGGGAGCCTGACACG
>JACQEL010000455.1 GCA_016200595.1 Deltaproteobacteria bacterium | reverse complement strand
GCCCACGTACCGCTGGCGGTGTGGCTGCCCAGTCCTCACTACTAATCCCGGTTGGCGGCGCTTGATCCTGCATCGTTAGCGTGCTGTCTATCATCAAACCGCCGCCACGACAATCTCACGCACCCCAGATGTGCGGTTACGTCGCGCACTTACAGCTTTGGCGTGGTCCTGTTCGTGAGCCTTGTACTGTTTGCCCCTGCTATCGGCTGGGGAACCTGCGAAGAGGACGCCTGGAGGCAGCAGGGGATACCGGACACTGAGACGATAAAGAAATGTTTGGGAGGTGGCGAGAAAATGGGGCCTATGGGAATAAAGGGGGTAAAGGACATCATGTGGCTTCCCATCCTTATTCCCTTTGCTTACGACTCCGACGAGCTGCTCCCTAACTCCAAAGAACCCCTCGCCAATCTGGGCGCTGCTTTGAAGGACTTAGTGGAGTCTGATCGTTCTGTCGCCTTTCTGATTGCGGGGTTTACCGACCCCCAAGGTAAAGAAGAATACAACCTTGTCCTTTCCGAGAAGAGGGCACAGAGGGCAGCACAGTACTTGGTTGAGGTTTTTCACCTCCCCGCTGACAGACTGCGGGTCAAAGGATATGGGGAAGCGAAACCAATCCCAGTCAAGCCTGACTCAAGTGAAGTCGATTATGTCCGCAGCCGACGAGTAGAGGTTCGCCGCCTGAAGGTAGAAGAACTGACCTCGTATGCTTCTCTCAAGCCTCTCCAGGGCTCTCCTCCACAAGAGCCGGCTTCTCTCATCATGGATGTAGGGATCTTTTACGAAGATCCCGAATCCCGCCCGCAGAAGTTGCAGGAAGGGGCAGTGTTGCGCTCCGGCGACGGGTATCGCATCTACTTTGAGCCTCACCAATCCTGCTACGTGTATATTTTCCAGATTGACTCCTCTAGCAAGTTCTTTCCCCTCTACCCGAACCCCAACTATGGAACCAGTGAAAACTTCGTGCAGGCTCGGACCGCATATTGGGCGCCGAGAAACAAGTGGTTTGAGCTTGATGACACACGTGGGAAAGAAGAGATCTACGTTGTAGCCAGCAAAGAGTGCAGAAAGGACATCGAAAACCTTTTTATCCGTTACGCTCGTTCAGATCATCCAGACCCTGAGCAAAAGGAAGTGGAAGAGCTAACCGGGGTACTAATGGGGCCGAGAAAGATTCGTGGGGACAAGAATCCACCTGTCGAGGTAGTAGTAAGGACAGGCCGAGTAGTGGAGTTAACTACAGATCAACTCCGCCAGGATGGAGTAGGTTTTGCCTACAAGGTAGCCTTTCACCACGAGTGAATATCTTGGATAGGGCGAGCAAGACTCACCTTTCTGGAGGAGATAAACAATGGCAACGGGAGACAAGAGTAGGAGCATCAGGTGGGCAAAGAGCCTGGTGTTAAGCTTAGTGATAGTCTTTCTGCTCGACGGGAATATCTTCGGCCAAGGAACACTAGAGGACGCAACAAACCTTAACCAGCGGGTTGTCCAACTCTACCAGGAGGGCCGTTATCGGGAAGCAATCCCTCTGGCTGAGCGTGCGCTGACTATTAGCGAGAGGGTACTAGGATCTAAGCATCCTCAGGTGGCGGTCTTTTTCAACGACCTAGCAGTTCTCTACTATGCCCAGGGAGACTATCGCCGTGCCGAGCCACTCTATCAACGCGCACTGACCATTCGGGAGAGAGCCCTGGGACCTGTGCATCCTGATGTGGCCAAAGTCTCAACAACCTGGCTGAACTCTACAGGGCTCAGGGAAACTATGGTCAAGCTGAACCGCTCTATCAACGCGCCCTGACCATTCGGGAGAGAGCCCTGGGACCTGTGCATCCTGATGTGGCGACTACCCTTAACAACTTGGCACTTCTCTACCAAGCTCAAGGAGACTATAGCCGTGCCGTGCCGCTCTCTCAGCGTGCTCTGACAATTGACGAGAAAACCCTAGGACCTATGCACCCTGACGTGGCGCCCGACCTCAACAGCCTGGCAGCCCTCTACAAGGCCCAGGGAGACTATGGCCGTGCCGAGCCGCTCTATCAACGCGCTCTTGCCATTCAAGAGAAAGCCCTGAGACCTGAACACCCAGACGTAGCAATTACCCTCAACAATCTGGCCCTTCTGTATAAGGATTACGAGACAAAACTCTGACCGCACTGAGCATATCTCATGGTCTGACAAGCACTTACAAAATTCATCCAGGGGTTTTGTCTCAAAGTCCTAAGGACCAGGGGAACTATGGTCAAGCTGAACCGCTCTATCAACGCGCTCTTGCCATTGATGAGAAAAACTTGGGACCTACGCACCCTGGTGTGGCGACCGGCCTCAACAACCTGGCAGCCCTCTACCAAGCTCAAGGAGACTATGGCCGTGCAGAGCTGCTCTATCGGCGCGCTCTGGCTATTGATGAGAAAGGCCTGGGACCTATGCATCCTGACATGGCGACCGACCTCAACAACCTGGCAACCCTCTACAAGGCCCAGGGAGATTATATGCGGGCAGAGCCGCTCTATCGGCGCGCTCTGGCTATTACGGAAAAGTCCCTGGGACCTACCCACCACTATGTAGCTAGCACGAAACGCAATATCGGGGGACTCTACCTGGTCCAGGGACAGTTAGCCGCTGCCTACGAGATATTCAAAGGAGAGAAGGGCTCGGCAGGGTTGGGGCTCTACTACCTTCTCACCAGCGACTACCAGGCTGCTCAGGAACAGTTCAATGAGATTCTGGAACATTTCAAAAAGACGAGGGAGAGTGATCCCCTGCTGACCGCGTACATCGGACTAGGATTTGCCTTAGAGGGGCTACGGCGACATAAGGCAGCGGCTGAGGCGTACCAACAGGCCGTCACACTGATGGAAGAGCAGCGCGCCACCCTGGCACCGGCAGCACGCACGCATTTTCTGGAGGGAGAGGTCGGGGAGAGCTTCAAACGGATTCTGGCTTATGAGGGGCTGATCCGAGTATCAGCGGCCTTACAAGACCCGGCAGCGAGTGTCTTCTGGGCGGAGAGTACCAAAGCCCGGCTGCTGCTGGAGGCTATGGGCAGTCGGGCATCGGCGAAGCAACTGGGACTTCCTGACGACCTCGCCCGCCAGGAGACAGAGATGAGTACCCGCATCACCGCTACCTACAAACAGATGGAAATTGTTGTCGGACAGAAAAACGCGAATCAGCAGCAGGAGGTAGAGCAAGAGCTGGCCACACTCAAGCAGGAGCAGGCCACGCTCGTGGCGCGGCTGCGGCGGGAGTATCCGGCCTATGCCGCAATCCGCTATCCGCAGCCCCTACGGGTTGGTGATCTCAAGCTGAAGCCTGAGGAGGTCTTGATCGAATACGAAGTGACGGAGACGGCGACCTTTGCCTGGCTGCTACGAGGGAAGGAAGTTGTGAAAACCTTCACCATTCCCATCACTCGCAAGGCCCTCACCGAGCAGGTCAAGAAGTACCGCGGCTTCTTTGAGGAGATCGCCGATTGCGAATATATCTCGCGTTGTGATGCGCTTGTCAAATTTGACCCTCAGATAGGCAAAGCCCTCTACGACTTGCTCTTCAAGGATTTTGTTCCGCTCCTCAAGGAAGGGGACCAAATCATCATTGTCCCGGATGAGATCCTGGGTGTCTTGCCCTTTGAGACGCTGGTAGCAGAGCCGCCTGCAAAAGTGGAGACTGCGACGGGGAAATACGGTCCGTATCCGCAAGGGGTGAAGTACCTTGGGAATGTCTACCCGATCAGCTACTACCAGTCAGCCACAGTCCTCACTCTGACCCGCACGCTGAAGGGCGCAGAGGCAAGTAAGAATAAGAAGATACTGGTGGTCGCCGATCCGGTCTTTGATCTGGCAGATGCCCGACTGGGAGGGAAGCACGAACAACTAGCTAAGAGTGATGCGTATCAGGGTCTGAGGCGAGCAGTAGCCGATTACCGCAAAGGGGGGCGCGAAGGCGCTCCTCTCTTCCCCCGCCTTGAAAACACCGGGCAGTTACCCGAAAGCTTAAAGCTCTCTTATGGCACAGGTATCGATGCTTTGAGCGGGCTTGCCGCCTCAGAGCCGGAACTGCGGAAGCGACCCTTGAAAGATTATGGTTCTCTCATCTTTGCTACGCATGGAATTCTCGATGATCAGGTGCCTTATATTCAAGAGCCAGCGTTGGTCTTGAGCCAGGTGGGAGTGAATATGCAGGAACCAGATCAGGATGGATTTCTCACGATGAGTGAAGTGATGGGGCTGAAGTTAAATGCCGAGGTTGCGGCACTGACGGCTTGCAACACCGGCATGGGTAAGAATCTGACTGGCGAAGGGGTG
>JACQEL010000454.1 GCA_016200595.1 Deltaproteobacteria bacterium | reverse complement strand
CTCAACTTTGCAGGGAGGTCGGAAGAAGCCCGTGCTGAAGTGGCGGAAATTCTGCAACTCGATCTCAATTTCTCTTTAGAGAAAGTCAAACAAAACCCTTTCAACGATCAAGCAGTGCTCGATCGTTGGCTTACTGACCTGCGCAAAGCGGGACTGAAGTGAGTATTGCAGGGAGTATGTGCAGCTACGCTTGTGGCCTGTGCTGCCCAGAATCAGTCGCCAGCTGTCCGTATAAACGCCATCTCGTCGGCTAGAGAAACGCTCTGGCAAGATATGAATTCGATGATAACACCACCTGTTTGGGCGCCGCTGGTGGCTGGTCTCAATACTGTCCGGGAAATTTTCCTGGCCGCGGCCCAGAATTGGGGCTTTGCCCTTTGGAGTGCGGGAGCCGCGCTCCCGCTTTGGCTGCGCAGCGCTACACGCTCCATGCCCGGTCACAGCTGGCGCCCGGGAGCCAAAGCGCCGTCCAGGCCGGCGCACTCCAAAGCTACGCCTCCGGAGCCTGGAGCTTGGACCCGAGTGGAACAAATTTATTCCGGACAGTTCCTCAAAATGCCGTATCTTGCTCTCGGCCAGAAAGAGCCGTTTTCTCAGTTCGTCTACTCGTAACGCGACCCCGTGACGGATAATCATTTCGCGTGCCTCCCGTGGGAGGGAAGAGAAGGCCCTTTCGATTGGAGTCAGAGGATCGGTGCTCATCGGTGCGCTTCCTTTATTCCGTGCCACACTGTAACGGGAGTTCAGCCCAACTCTTCCAACA
The DNA here is from genome assembly GCA_016200595.1 of Deltaproteobacteria bacterium. Classification (GTDB taxonomy): domain Bacteria; phylum Desulfobacterota; class Binatia; order Bin18; family Bin18; genus JACQEL01. The sequence continues at coordinate 4,753 of JACQEL010000454.1, read as the reverse complement.
ACGCCTTGGCCTCTTGCAAGTCTTTGGTATCAAATCCCTCGGTGAACCAACCGTAGATCTCCGCTAACAGCTCGTGAGCTTCTTCCCGTTTCCCTTGCCGCTGCCACAGGCGAGCGAGACTTATCACGGCCCGCAGTTCCAGCGATTTGGCTTGTTGGTGACGGGCAATCTCTAGGGCTTTCAGGAAACACGCTTCGGCCTCCAATTGCGGATTCTCAACGTTGAACCTTGAACGTTGAACTGTTGAAGCGTCAGTTCCCCTTTCAGCCGATACAGCTCCGCTTCCCATAAACTCTCCTCACTTTCGTCCTCCACAACTAGCACGCTTAGCCCCTCTTCGATCTGCCCCGCTTTCTCATACGCCTCGGCCAGCAGGGTCTTATAATATGGCTGGAGTGCCTCTGCCCCTGTGGCTCGAATGGCGGCCATACCCTGCTGCATCTGCGTAATCCCGTCATCTGCCTGTCCTTGCGCGGCCAGCGCCCAACCTCGTAGGACGGTTCCCGCCGCTAACAGCTGCGGAAACCCGCGTTCGGTCGCAAGCGCTATGAGAGCCTCTGCTCGTTCTTGAGTGGCTTGCCCTTCTCGGCGGTACTGATGGAGCAGGACGGCAAAGAGTAGCGCAAAACCCTGGCTATGCGGGTGGGCTAGCTCCTGAGCTAAGCTGAGTGCTTCGGGGCTCCTTTTTAGAGCGCGGTCTGGATAGCCAAGGAGCCACAGGACATTGGCCGCAAAGTTCCGGCAATTTACTCCAGAGTCCATTCCATATAAGAAAGCCAGAGAGCGGTGCTGCTGGGGATCGTGGCAGGCAATGCCTTGCTCCACTTGCGCCTGGGCGGCGACAAACTCTCCAGACCAGAACAATACATTTCCCAACGCGTGGTGAGCCTCCACGAGCAAAGCCGGATCCCCCGCATGTTGAGCCAAGTTGAGCATTTGCTGCGCTACCTTCCGGGCGGTCTGTAACTCTCTTCGTCCTGAATAAAACCGCCGCAGCCCTGCCAGTACAGAGAAAAGGTGCGGAGTGTCTTCTACTTGTCGGCACAGGTCGTACGCCCGGCTAAAGGCCGCTCCCGTTTCCGGGGCTGACTGACCCTTGGTAACCATCAGTACCGGGCCAAGGAGAGTCTGCAAGGCTAGCTCCTGCTGAATACGTTTAGGGGACTCGGGCATGGTCTTCAGCAACTCCAACGCAGTGGTCAGATGACTGATTGCCTCTGCGTAAGCCGACCGCGGTATCGCCTGTTGCCCAGTAAGGTGGAGATACTCTACGGCTTTCTGGGTGTTCCCACTACGTCGGTAGTGATGCGCAAGCTCACTGTAATGGTCTTCCAAGCTGGCACCGTAGAGCCGCTCAATCGCTTGCGCCGTGCGCTCATGCAAGGTTTTGCGGCGCTCCTGCAGGACAGAGTTGTAGGCCACTTCCTGTGTCAGTGCATGCTTGAAAGTGTACTCCACCTCCGGAAAAGCGGGCTGCTCGTAAAGAAATTCTTTGCTCTGCAGTGCTGCCAGGAGACGATACAGCTCCTCTTCGGGTTGGGGAACAACGTGACGGATGAGACTTAAAGGGAACTCCCGGCCAATGACGGCGAGTTGCTGCAACAGCGCTTTTTCATCTGCCCGCAAGCGGTCTATCCGTGCCGATAAGATTCCTTGCACGGTCGGGGAGAGGTGTAGCTCAGTCGGCACCTTCTGTACCTGAAAGTTCCCTCGCTCTCCTCCTAATACCCCCTCCTCAATTAGCGTCTGCACGACTTCTTCCATGAAGAAGGGCGTCCCTTCCGTCTTTTCCAGAATGAGATGCTTGAATGATATGAGGCTTGGATCATTCCCCAGGAGAAAGGTGAGTAGCTCTTCAGCATCGTCCTTGCCCAGGGGCGCTAAGTGCAGTTGGGTATAATAGGTCTTTGTGTTCCACTCGTGCCGATATTCGGGCCGGTAGTTGACTAATAGGAGGATACGGGCACTGGCCACGCTCTCACTCAGTACTTCTAAAAATCCTTGGGTCTCAGTATCAATCCAGTGCAAGTCCTCAAAGATGAGCAGCAGCGGCTGCTTGAGACTCTCGCGCAGGAACAAACGTTTGAGTGCCTCGAAGGTCCGGCGGCGACGGATCTGGGGGTCCATCTGTTGCAGCGCAGCGGTTGGGTCGGCAATGCCCAGGAGGGTAAAGAGGTAAGGCAAGATATCTTCGAGACTGCGGTCGAGGGTCAACACCTTGCCAGTGACTTTCTCCTGGCGTTGGCGCTCGTCATCGTGGGGCTGGAGCTGAAAGTACGTCTTGAGCAGTTCGATCACCGGCACGTACGGCGAAGCCTTTCCATGGGAGACCGAATAGGCTTCTAGGACCAGACAGCCACCCTGAGAGGTCAATTTGAACTCGTAAAACAAGCGGGACTTACCTACCCCTGGTTCACCCATCACCCCAACAATTTGTCCATGTCGTGCTTTCGCCTGTTCTAAAGCGCGCCGCAGCTGCTCCAACTCAGTCTGCCGGCCGACAAACCGTGTCAGTCCGTGCTGGGCCGCCACCTGTAACCGCGTGCGCAGCGGGCCCACGCCTCTGACTTCATAGAGCGGAATCGGTTCGCTGACTCCTTTCACCTGAGCAGCCCCCAGCGGTTTAAACTCAAAATAGCCTGCGGTTAATTTGTAGGTGTGTTCACTGACGACAATCGAGCCGGCCTTGGCCAGGCTCTCCATCCGCTGGGCTAAGCCGGTAGAATGACCAATCGGGGTATACTCCGTGCGCAGGTCATCCTTGCGAATGGAGCGCAACACCACTTCCCCCGTGTTCACACCGACCCGGATCTCGACTGGGGAACGCCCAGCTAAGCGTAGAGTGTCAGCATATTTGCCAATGTCCTCTTGCATACGTAACGCCGCATAGAGAGCACGTTGCGGATGGTCTTCATGGGCAAGCGGAGCGCCGAAGAAGGCGAAGATGCCGTCGCCGGTGGATTGCACCACATAGCCCTCATAGCGGTGGACGGCGTCCATCATCATGGTGAGAACGGGGTCAATCAGGGAGCGGGCGTCTTCGGGGTCGAGGGTTTCCATCAAGGCCATCGAGCCTTTGATGTCGGCGAAGAGGGCGGTGATGGTCTTACGCTCCCCGTCGGTCGCACCTCTTGCTTCCAGCGCCGCCTGCTCGGCGCGAATGCGGTCGGCGAGGTGGGGAGGAGTCCAGAATCCAGGAAAGTCTGAGGTCCGAAGTCCGAGGTCCGAAGTCTGGAGTCTAGGGGTTGGGGGCTGGGTGCTAGGGGGTAGGGGCTGAGGACTGGCAACTGACGACTGAGCACTGACAACTGTTGGTCCGCCCGTCCACACCAATACCTTGTTCTCTTCGTCAATGGCGAGGCGTTTGGCATCGATAATCTCGGCCGTCAGATCAGCCACATAGTCATCGTCAAGTGCGAAGCGCCGCTTCAGCGCGCGGTACGAGACACGGCCTTCGCGCTGGAGGAGCGCAATAACCCGGTCGAGCAGTTCATCAAAGGTCACGGTCAGCCCTCTCTGGCGGTCGTGCCGATCCGACTTGCACCTTGTGTATAAACGTCACGCATACTCGTAAAGAGGGACTGTACCCGCAGGTTGAGTCGGCGCCCGTAACAATTCTTCGATGCGACGGACGGTCTCTGGCTTGAGCAGCACGTCACCACAGACCGAACACACTTCCGCAGGGACATGGTCAATGACGATGATTTGTCCGCGCTGACTGACGGTGTGGACAATCTGCCGCTCTTCATACTCTCCTGGACAGCCTGCAATGCTGCATTTCATCGTTTTGTTGGGCATGGATGGTAATCCGGACATTCTCAGCTCGTGCCTGTACACGGATTCGCTCTAGCGCAGTTTTCTCATCAGTGGCATCAAACTCAGCCATTCTACAGAGACCTTCCCTTGCAAAGGTATGCTCCTTTGTTTCTCAGGACAGTTCCTCTAGCAGCGCCTGCGCTTCCTGCAAATCCACCGTGTCAAATCCCTCGGTGAACCAGCCATAAATTTCGGCCAGCAGCTGGTGGGCTTCTTCCTTCTTGCCCTGTTGCTGCCACAGCCGGCTCAGGCTCATCGCCGCTCGCAGTTCCAGCGACTTCGCGTGTTGTTTGCGGGCAATGTCGATGGCCTTGAGAAAACACGCTTCGGCTTCCGCCTCCGCTTGGGTGCTGGGTGCGGGGTGCTGGGTGTTAGGGTTTTCGGACGCCGGACCCCGGACGCCGGACTGTAAGACTAATTTTCCCTTGAGCCGATACAGCTCCGCCTCGTAGAAGCGCCCTCCAGTTTTGTCCACGAAAGCCAGCGCCTCGCTCAGCACAGGAAGTCCTTCCTCTGCCCGTCCTACTTTTCCATAGGCCTCGGCCAGCGGGCCAGCCCACACGACCCGCGGCAGCTCTGCCCCTGTGGCCTGCAACCCAGACAAGCCCTGGCGCATTTGGGCAATCCCTTCTTCTTTCTGCCCCCCCTCAGCCAGCGCCCAGCCTTGCATCATGGTCCCCGTCGCTAAGAAGAAAGCAAATCCCTGTTCGAGAGAAAGAGCAATCAATGCCTCTGCCGGCTCTCGGGCTGCTTCTCCCTCACCGCGGAGATAACGCAGCAGGCCAACAGGGAAGAGGGCGAAGGCCAAGCTTTGAGGGTGAGACAACTCCTGAGCGAGAGTAAGCGCCTCCTGGCTCCGCTTGAGAGCTTGGTCTGGATAGCCGAGAGACCACGAGGCCCGAGCGACGTGAGACAAGCAAGCCACTTTCGGATCAAT
>JACQEL010000524.1 GCA_016200595.1 Deltaproteobacteria bacterium | reverse complement strand
TTCGTCCGAGGCCAAGAAAGCCGCCATATTGGCGATGTCGTCGGGCGAGTTCGAGCGCCGCAGCGGAATCGATACATCCATGCGCGCTATAGCCTCTGCCTCGGTGATCTTCTCGCGCTCAACAACTTGTTTCATGATTTGGTCGTACATCTCCGTGCGGGTCGCGCCCGGGCAGATCGCGTTGACGTTGATGTTATATTTGGCCAGCTGCGAGGCACCGATACGCGTCATCGCGATCACCGCACCCTTGGAACCAGCGTAAGCAATGTTGGAGGTGCCGCGAAATCCCTTGCCAGCGATCGAGGCGGTGTTGATAATCCTGCCCTCTTTGCGTTTTACCATCTCTCGCGCTACTGCCTGCATGCAAAAGAACAGCCCCTTAGCGTTGACCGAATGAATCCAGTCCCAATCGGCCTCAGTCACCTCGAAGAAATCGAGCTTTTTAGTGACGCCAGCATTGTTCATCAAAATATCGATGCGCCCAAAGGTCTCTACGGTTTTGGCTATCATCGCGTTGATATCGCTGAGCTTGCTCATGTCGGTCTTGACGAACAAACCCCGACGATCGTGTGCACTGACCTCAGCCGCGGTCTGCTGACCGCTGTCATTGATTTCTGCCACAACCACATGCGCGCCTTCCTTGGCATAGCGCAAAGCGATCGCTTTCCCCATGCCGACACCGGCGCCAGTAACAATAGCGATTTTGTCTTTGAGTAGCATACGTTCCTCCTAATTTAATCAGTCCTGAGTCCTGAGTGCTGAGTCCTGAGTCCTGAGTGCTGAGTGCTGAGTGAGGAGTGTGGCAATAAATGACTCAGGACTCATTGCTCAGGACTTCTGTTTATCGAAAATCAGGCATTACCTCATTGGCAAACAGTTCTATTCCATAGCGCGCACGTTGCGGATCGCGCGCGCCAGCGTGAAAATAAAAGGCGACCTGGTCAATACCGAATTCGTCACGTAATTCAGCCAGGCGACGGCGACACTCAGCCGGTGTACCGACTATGGCGCGCTCCTCTAGATGATCGGGCAGGGATATAGCAAGATCCAGGAAAGCCTTGAGCGGATCGTCTCCACGCAATTGCCGCATCGCCTCTGGCGGAGTGAAGGAGGTAAACAGGTCAATGTACGCGCGCGTGGTTTGGCGCCCTTCACGCAGGGCGACTTGATGATCGCGGTCGATGAAGAGAAAGAAGATGAACGTCATATGGGCTTGAGGATGCCCATGTTCTTTCAGCAATGTCCGGTAGCGTTGCACCCGCGCTTGCACTTCGGGGTGCAGACCGCTCAACCAAGGCACGACGAAGGCGTTATCGCCAGCGGCTGCAGCGCCCTCGAACGACTCCAGGCTGAGAGTACCGCGGTAGATGGGGGGATGGGGCTTCTGTAGGGGTTTAGGGGACAGAGATAGAGAAGGCACCTGCCAGAATTTTCCTTCATACGAGAACGACTCTTGTGTCCATGCCCGCCGGATGATTTCAAGAGATTCCTCGTAGCGTTCTCGGCTTTCGCGCGGGTTGACGCGAAAGCCTTCGAAGTGTTTGGGGACGATGCCACGGCCGACGCCAAAGTCAAGGCGTCCACCGCTGAGAATATCAAGCATGGCAAAGTCCTCGGCTTTGCGCAACGGGTTTTCAAAGGGCAAGAGACTGATAGCGGTTCCCAGGCGCAGACGACTGGTCTCGCGCGCCAGGGCGGTCAGGAAAAGCTGCGGGCTAGGACAAATACCAAAGGAATAGAAATGCTCCTCCCCAACCCAGGTCGAGTCATACCCCAGTTGCTCGGCTAAGATCATCAGCTCCAGAGTGTCACGGTAATACGCGACTTCATCTTGTCGATCGCGAAAGAAATCGAAGAGAGTAAATAAACCAAACTGCACGGGAGCCTCCTCAGAACGTGAAATCTAAAACGTAAAGCGTAACCTCTCCACCCCTTCTTTTTACGTTTTACGTTTTACGTTTTATTCATTTCTTAGCGTGCCGCCAGCGCCTGCCTAAACAGATCCAGGCTGAGGCGCATTACCGTGTCGAATCCTTGTGAGTAGGTTTCATAGTGAGAAATTCCCGGAAGCATATGGATCTGCTTGGGCTCACGCGCCTTCTCATACAGGCTGACACACTCCTCGAATCCGGTCAGATAGTCAAGCTCCGCGCCAATGATCAGGAGTGGCCGTGGCGCGATCTGATGGACGACCGCTTCGGGTTTGTAGGATAACATGTCCTCGGCGGTCTCAAGGGGCAGTTCGCTCTTGAGCGAGGCAATTTGCCCGCTGCCGCTATAGAACTTCTCCTCGGCCGGGGTCGGGATGAGAATCTCATAGGCATCCACGTATTCAGAACTACCAGTGAGTACACGGCGCTCGCGGTCTTTTTCGATACGTTTGCGCATGGCCCAGTATTCCCAGAGGCGGCGGCTGTTACGCATCCAGCGGTCACCATCGCCGAAACCAACGATGCTCACGATAGCCTTGGTGCGGGCATCGGCCGCGCCGGTGGAAATGACATTCGCACCGCCGTAGCTAATGCCGAAGAGCGCAATGCGGTCGGCATCCACTTCAGGCTGGAGACCAAGGAAAGTCGTTGCATTCATGATGTCCTCGTCGCGTTCCTTGGCAATCAAGCGCCACTTGGTCCCTTCACTATCGCCGAAGCCACGATAGTCAAAAACAAAAGCGACATAGCCTTGTTTGGTAAACGCGCGAGCAAACTCTGGCAGGATGACCTTACGGTTAGCGCGTAAGCCGTGACAGCACAGGACGGTTGGACGTTTGTCTCCCGTACGGAGATTGTCAGGCAGGTACAACGTGCCAGCCAGTTTGAGACCAGCGCTATAAAAGGTCAGTTCTTTTTCCATGGTTCATTCCTCCTTTGCTATGCGGAATAGAATTGGTGATACGAGCGTGGGCCATGCTTACAGGGGGCAGGCTGATAAGGACAGCCATGAAGCCTACGATTCTCGATGAGAAAAAGTGTGGCATGCCCGCCCCTACTATCACTACCCCCCCTACATCCGCAAGCGTTTCGTGCTTGACTTAAGCTGCGCGGTGCTGAATAGTCCTGAGGTCGGGAAATTTTCCTTGAAAGGGGAATCGGTTATGAAGATGTATAATCTTATGCTCAGCAATTTCGCCTCGAAAAGCCGGATTGCCATGTACGAGAAGGGAATCACTGTCGAGTTCGTTGACCCACCGGGAGGGCTCGGCTCGGCTGACTACAAGAAGGTCAATCCGCTGGGCAAGGTGCCGGCCCTAGTCCTCGACAATGGTCAACTGATTGCTGAATCTGAGCTGATTAACGAGTACCTGGAAGATAAGTACCCCGAGAAACCGCTGCTGCCGAAAGACGCGGAAGGGCGGGCCAAGGTGCGCGCCTTTACCCGTTTCCATGACCTCTATCTTGAACCGCCGATGCGTGCGGTATTCCCGAAGCTGTTCGGTCAGAAACTCGACGATAAGTTCATCGAAGAGAAAATGACTGAGGTGAACACTCGCCTCGATCAACTCGAAGCAAGGATCGGCAGCCCGTGGGCGGCTGGGGATACCTTCACCCTAGCCGACGCGGCACTCGCACCAACGATGTTCTTTATGACGAGTTTCCTGCCCCAATTCGGTAGCAAAGCACCGACAGAAGGGCGAGCCAAGCTCGCGGCCTGGTGGGGGCGCATTCAGGAACAGCCGTCAGCCAAAAAAGCGATGGGCGAGCAGCAAGCCGCACTGAACGCCATGATGAAGAAGTAACCGCAGCATGGGCAGCCTTCTCCGGCTGCCCTCCTCATCTCAGCTCCACAAATCGGTCATGAGATGAACCGGGAAGGTTTTTCCCGCTCGGGCGGAAAAAGTTTATCGTAGAATTTCTTCCACCGCCCCATTTCCTCTGTGAGTATACGCATAGTATCGTCGCGGGTTCGCCGCAGGGTGTCCACCAGTCCTCCTACACTATCATCTAACCGTTTTCTTTCTTCGGAATGGCTGGTTTTATCGAGAGTTTGACGCAGGCCGTCTATTTGCTGACTGAATACTCGCACCGCTCCCTCCATGGCGACGACCTGCCGCCGTAGCTCTAACTCCAGTTCAGACTCTGCACCAGCGATTTGGCTTCCTGGCGGCAGGGGCGGGCTATGCTCGTCAAATACCACCAGGGTAAGAACCGGTCGCACACTTCCCGGAGGCTCGGTGACGAGAAACGTCGCTCGCTCACGCAGCCGGTCGCGGGAACTCGGATCCAGCGTGATAAGAACATCCGTCCCTGCCTCACCATGGGCTGCGGTATAAGGAGCGACTCCAACAACCTGCCCAATACGGTGACCAGCCTCTTCCACAGCATCACCAGCTACAAGTCCATGAGCGGCACGCAGCCGCACGGTCCAAACGGGGTCATCTGGAGGAG
>JACQEL010000523.1 GCA_016200595.1 Deltaproteobacteria bacterium | reverse complement strand
GTGTGGGAGAGCGAGAAAGACGCTTCATCTGTGGACAAAATCTCCCCTCAGTCCCTGTGGCAGCCCGGATGTAATCCGAGATGCCCTGCTCATACCTCCCGGATTCCTCTGCGTTCCATCCAGACCACACTCTTGCTTTGCTCAACCTCTACAGCCTGATATGCTTTCATATGCCTCTTACCTCAAGCACATAAGGAGGGTAAAGCACCTGTCTATCCACGGACGCAACCAAGGTTGCGAGCGGTAATGTCTGACGCTTCGTAGAGTGAAGCTCGTTGTATGCTGAAGCTGGTGTGTCAATGAACAACGGCTGGACCGGTGGGCAGTACAGCTTGTTCCGCGTCATTTTTGGCGCCTATCTCTTCGTTCATTTCGTCCAATTGCTCCCGTGGGGCGGAGAACTTTTTTCCAACCACGGTGTACTTGTATATCGGCTGGTTGTTGCTGGCGCATGCTTTTCTTCCGCCGGCGCCCTATGGCTCATGGGCTGCCCAGGGTCGTGCTGATCCCGCTGGTTCCTGGCGCATGCCGCCGGTAATTTATACTGCCACCTGGATCCTGATGGCGCTGGGCTACACCTACAGTGGCTTCACCAAGCTCATGAGCCCGTCCTGGCTCGCTGGGACTGTACTGGCCCGCGTGTTGGAGAACTCGCTAACGCGCCCGAAGCTAGTACGTGAAATCTTACTGGCCTTACCGAGCGAGGGCCTCCAGCTTGCCTCCTGGGGAGCCCTCGGGGTGGAACTCGCCTTTGCGCCTCTGGCGCTCTTCAGTCGTCTACGCCCTTGGCTCTGGGGTCTGATGTTGGCGATACGAGTGTCTCTTATAACCGTGATCGGCTTTGCCGACCAGAGCCTGGCGATGGTGATACTGCACCTGTTCACTTTTGCTCCGGCGTGGGTGCGACCACAAAAGGCGTCTGGGGTGGAGATAGTTTTCTATGATGGTCACTGTGGCTTGTGCCATCATGCCGTGCGGTTTATCTTGGCGGAGGATCGCGTTGGTGACCTCTTCTGTTTTGCTCCGCTTGATAGTGAAAATTTCCGCGCCGCCGTGTGCGAAGCTGATCGCACGGCGCTACCTGATAGCCTCCTCGTGTTGACCACTGCTGGACTGCTGCTGACCCGCTCGGCTGCCGTATTGCACATCCTCCGACGGCTGGGCGGCGTGTGGCGCGTGCTCGGGAACGTTGTCGCTGTTATTCCGACCGCAATGAGAGACCGGCTTTACGACGGGATTGCCCGGGTGCGGTATCGCTTGTTTCGTGCCCCGGCAGAAGTTTGTCCGCTTGTGCCAGATCAGTTGCGCCGGCGATTTCAGGCATAGATCTGCATGCGGCAGAGCCGCTCGACCCTTGCGGCCCCAGGCGGAGCCTGGGACCGAGAAGGCCCCAAACGCTGAATGATGAACACTGAACGGACGACGGAGATCTCCTTCTGCAATTCATCATTCGGCATTCATCATTCATCATTTTTTTTCTAGAGCATAACGTCCCCGCCGTTCGGGCTGAGGCATTGACCAACAAAATGGCGGGATTCCTCCGAGGCGAGAAACACATAGGCTGGGACGATGTCATCCACCGTAGCTAACTGTTTCTTAGGAATGTTGGCACGAATGGCTTCGATGGCCTCTGGGCTGATGTTGGCTAAGAGTGGCGTCTGCGTCGCGCCAGGTGCGACGCAGTTCGCATTGACATTGCGCGTGCCAATCTCCAACGACAACGACCGGGTAAAGGCGATAATGGCGGCCTTAGCCGCGCAATAGTGACTCAAGCCCGGCGAGCCTTTGTAAGCCAACTGCGAGGCCGTGTTGATAATCTTGCCAGAGTTCTGTTGGTACATGATCGGCAGGACCAGGCGAGTACAGAGGAATACGCTGCGCAAGTTCACAGCCAGCATCTCATCCCACATCGTCACCGGCATCTTCTCCACTAGAGAGGCAGAGGCGATGCCAGCATTGTTCACCAGGATATCGAGGCGGCCGTACGTCTGTAGGGTTTCGTGGATGAGGGTGCGTACTTGCTCCTCTTTGGCTACATCGGCCTGCACAGTCGTTACCCTATGTCCGAGCGCGGCGATGGCGGTTTGCACTTCCAGTGCATTTGGGGCTTGGGAGTCAGTCGGATAATTGACGACTAAGTGTGCGCCCTCGCGGGCGAAGGCGAGGGCCACGGCTTTGCCGATCCCGCTACTGGATCCGGTAACCAACGCGATTTTGCCATCGAGTCTGCCCATAGCGGTTACCCTTTCACGTCTAATTTTGACTTGTAGAGGCAACCCTGTGTGGCTGCCCTAATCGGTTCCTCACCCTAAATCGAAACACACGACATTGGCACACTCGGCGTAGCGTGCGCTGCGCGCACATCTCTCCTACACGCCGCTATTTTCCGTGCGCATAGCGCACGCTACTGTATTAAGGCTCAAGTGCATGAGTGTCCGAATCTCCTGTGGTCTGATTTAGCCTCTCCTCGGGTTAAGACAGGGATTTGAGACACGGCGGGGTCGGTTCTCTGTCTCCTTTCTCTGTCTCTGTCTCGGGGTGAGGGTTCTGCTATGCCGCCTCTTTCTTGACGCCATTTGTTGTCCAATTGGCCGGAAGTTTCGGCGGTACTGGCGGCTCCAAGCCAGTCTCCGCTTTGCACCGTGCCAAGAGTTCCTGCAGCGGCGGGCCGAAGTCGAAGGTTTGCACTGGCCCTCTCTTTTGTACTATTTGCTCTCGTAAAGCGCAGGTGGCTGCTGCATCCAGTGCCATTGTTTGCGGATCGATAACGACACCGTAGTCGCGCTGAGCCTTTTCCGGCGACACTAATTCACGCATGACGTCCGTGCGAACTATCTCCGCGTCGCGTTGCAAGGGGTCACCCCAACCGCCGCCACCGGCGGTCTGGTAGATCAACTGATCGCCAGGTGCGACTTTAATTTGGTCACATTTAGACGGCAAAACTATCTGTGTACCATCACTGCGTACCAGGATTTTCTTGGACCGCATGCCCGGTTTGCCGCCGAGAATACCCCAGGGAGGAGTCAGCCAGCGGTCATCATGAATGGCGATCTCACCGGGTTCGAGAAAGGTGTACCACTTATCAATGCCGTTGCCGCCCCGGTGCAAGCCTGCACCCCCGGAGTCGATCACCGAAGCGTAACGGTCTACCCGCACCGGACAGTAGCTTTCCAGGTATTCAGTGGGAATATTGGTAAACAACGGCCACCATGAATGCCCGTCCATGCCATCGCCGATCGGTCGGCCGGGAATGCCGCCGTAGCTGATCTCCATGATGAAGAAGAACTGGCCATTCTGGTCGCTGCCGCTATAGAGTAAATGCGGACTGGTGCCGTAGCCGGCAGCGGTGGTGAGTTCCGGGCTCTTCTGTCCCAGGCAGCCGCTCATGACATCAAAGAGACGGGCCAGCGCGTGCGTGCGACAGCCCAACGCTGCCGGGAAGCGCGGATGCAAGAGCGAGCCATCAGGGATGCGTGCCTCAATGAGATCGTAGAACCCATCATTGAACAGGATCTGGGGATCGTAGACCATAATGAGGTACACGCCGATAAACATCTTAAACATGCCCTCATTGAGGTAAAAATTGATCGGCCCCAGCGCTTGCGGGTCGGTGCCGGTCCGTCGAATACGGCTTTGTCCTCGTCGCGCCAGATCGTCAGCTTCATTTTGAAAGGACCGTTCCCCAGACCATCGTCGTCCACATAATCCTCGAACGACTGCGGCTCGGTGGAGATGTTGCGCTGGATCAAGGTTCTCACTGCCCGATAAGTGCGATCGAGCAGGGCCTGACAGGCGGCCAGATAGGTAGCGCGCCCGAAGCGCTGACACAACTCCAGCACCCGCTGTTCGGCGGTTTTGCAGCCGGCGACGATACCCATCAAATCCGAGCGGTTCATGACCGGGATGCGGACGTTGTTAAGGATAAGGGCGAGAACGTCCTGATTGAGTTCTCCCTTCTCAAAGAGCTTGACCGGTGGGATACGTAAGCCCTCGCCGAAGATCGAAGTGGCATTGGTCGGAAAGGAGCCGGGGAGGGGACCCCCAACGTCCATTTGGTGACCAAACATCGAGACCCAGCCGATCAACTCCTCACCATCGAACACGGGCAACAGGACGAGGAAATCATTAATGTGCGAGATCGCGCCGCCACACAGGTAAGGGTCGTTGAGCAGCAGCACGTCCCCTGGATAAAGCGGTCGATCGAAGCGCTCCATCATTTCGCGGATATAGGAGCCGAACTGACCTACCACCATGCGACCATTGGGGTCGCAGATCATCGGGAACTCATCATGCTGCTCGCGGATCACCGGTGACATGGCGGTGCGGTAGAGGACCGCGTCCATCTCGTAACGGTAGTTCTTGAGCGCGCTCTCGATGATGTCGAGGGTGATGGGATCGACCTCGATCTGCGGGATTTTGGCGATTTTCACGTCGCGCATGGCAGCTCCTTTCAGGAGTTAAGAGTTAAGAGTTAAAAGTGAAAAATTGAGGACAGAGGGTTGTCATTTGTTCGATTGCTGTAACTCTTAACTCTTAACTCTTAATTCTTCACTTATTAGTCGTGCCTGGCCTGATCAACATATTGAAATACCGATCCACCTCACCGGTAAAATCGGGCAAAATCACCGTAGTCGAGTCCATCTCAGTTACGATCGCCGGACCGGTCAGGCGATTGCCGGGGCGGAGTTTTGCCCGGTCATAGATTGGTGTGGAAAGGAACTTGCCGTCAAAGTAAATTCTGTGCTCATCGCTCAACGCCTGCGTAGAGGAAGGGCCATCCATCTCCGCCTCCGGCAAGCTGAGAGATGCGCCTTTGCCCAGTGCTACAGCGCGTAGGTTGACGATCTCACACTCAGCATCTAACCGGAAACGGTAGAGCTGCTCGTGCAAGGAGTGGAACCGATTGGCGAGAGCCGCTGTACCTTGGGTCTGCAGGTCTGCCAACGTTATGATGAGCGGTAGCTCATACCCCTGACGGAAATAGCGCATGTCAGCATTGTAGAAAATTTGTTGTTGATCACGCGGGATGCCCTCGCGCTCCAGCCAGCCAGCGGCTTCTTCGCCCAGGTTTGCAAAAATCTGGGTTACTTCGGCGACGGAAATCTGCTCCAGCGTCCGGAGGACAGTACGGGCGAATTCCTCCCGATAGTCACAACAGACGTCACCAGTGGCGCACAGGATGCCCGGCGCTGGCGGGACGATAACTGGGAATGAGCCAATCAACTTAGCCACGGCATTCGCATGGAGTGGGCCTGCGCCGCCAAACGCGACCAGGGCGAAGTTCCGCGGATCGTAACCGCGTTGCACTGACACCAGGCGCAGCGCGCCGTGCATGTTCTCATTGACGATATCGAGAATGCCTTGGGCCGCCCGGTAGACATCCAGGCCAAGCTTATGCCCGATACGTTCCACCGCGGCTGTGGCCGCCTCTTGGTCCAGCGCCATTTCCCCACCTAACAAGCGTGGAGGTAAGTGCCCCAGGACCAGATTGGCGTCAGTCACTGTGGCTTCAGTGCCACCTTTTCCATAGCAAGCCGGACCGGGGTCAGCCCCTGCGCTTTGCGGTCCGACGCGTAGGGCCTTGGTAATCTCGGGTACATGCGCGATCGAACCCCCGCCGGCGCCGATGCTGCGGACATCGACCGATGGCACCTTGATAGGAAAGTAACCAAGTGTGGTCTCGCGAGTAATGGTCTGCGCCCCGTCCTGACAGAGGGACACATCGGTCGAAGTGCCACCCATGTCCAGGGTCAAAATGTTCGGGAACCCGGCTTTGGTGGCGATGAATAGCGCGCCAGCTACACCACCCGCCGGGCCGGACATCACTCCATACACCGGCCGTTCCTGTGCCATCGACAGGGTCATGAGCCCAGCGTCAGAACGCAGGATGTTCACCTCAGCGTTGAGCCCATGTGCGGCTAGCTGAGCGGCGAAGTTGCGCATGTACGAAGCGACTTTCGGTCGGACGTAGGAATTCATCACCGCGGTGAGCGCGCGCTCGTACTCACGGAATTCCGGCAGTACTTCCGCCGAGGCTGTGATGGGTAGGGTGGGGAACATTTCTTGTGCAATCGCTTTAATGCGCTTCTCGTGTACCGGGTTAGCGTAGGAATTGATCAAAGAAACTGTGAGCGCTTCGATACCCCGTGAGACGAGATCTTGCAAGGTCTGCCGTAAGGCCTCCTCATCGAGCGGAACAACAATGTTGCCGCGGGTGTCGATGCGTTCTTGCGCTTCACGGGTGTGCTCGAGTGCCGCCGGTGGCTCAGGTTTGACCATAATAATCCAACCGGCCAGCGGACCAGGCGTCCAGGAACGGGCGAGATGGAGAATCTGCTTAAACCCTTGGGTAGTGATCAGACCAACCTTGGCGCCTTTCCCTTCCAACACCGCGTTGGTGGCCACGGTGGTGCCGTGCATGATGTGCGTGATTGCTCCCGGGGCTACACCGGCAAGGCGACACACCTTGTCGATGCCAACCAGCACGCCAGCCGCAGGATCGGCTGGCGTCGAGGGGGTTTTAGCGCGCACCTGACGGCCGCTCTCTTCGTCGAAGAGAAGGAGATCGGTAAAGGTTCCGCCAACATCAACACCAAGTTTGAGGGGCATGCAGTGGTCCCTTTCCGCAGGGAGTGAAGCGAGAAGGAGAGACGCCCCGGCGGCGGGGCGTCTCTAGACGTTACTGTGCGGCCAGGGCGTCTTCAATCACTTCTTGGAAGGCAGAGAATGGCTGGGCCCCGGAGATGAGGCGGCCATTGATGAAAAACGCAGGGGTGCCGGTCACACCGACGCGACTGCCTTCGGCCATGTCCTTAGCGATTTCGTCAGCGTACTTGCCACTGTCCAGGCAGGTGTCGAACTTGGCTTTGTCCAGTTTGAGGTCAACCGCAAATTTCTTCAGGTTCGGCACTTCTAAGGCATCGTGGTTGGCGAACAACACGTCATGGTACTCCCAGTATTTTTCCTGTTCGCGGGCGCAACGTGAGGCCTCAGCGGCCTTCGGGGCATTGGGATGAATGGGCAGGGGAAAGTCCTTGTAGACAATTTTTACCTGGTCTTTATAAGCATCACGAACTTTGACCATCTCACCTTCGGCGCGCGCACAGAACGGGCATTGGAAATCAGAGAATTCTACTATGGTGATCGGCGCCTTGGCGTTCCCACGCACCGGTGCGCCATCGAGAGCAACGTTGACCATGGGAGGTTTGAGCACCATCTTTATCGCTGCGGTCTTGCGGAGTTCGCGGACAAACTCTTGCTGTCGCTGCTGCTGTCTGACGTTCTGCAACTGCTGGACGATAAGAGGTTTGAGTTCTGCCAAAGATTTGCCGCCCGTCCGCTCTTTATTATCATTGTAGACTTTTTCAACCTCGGCATCGCTTACCGGTGCTACCTTAGCAGTGACCTCTTGCTGCAAGAGTTGTTCACGCGACACATTGCGCTTTTTGGCCTCTTGGTCTAGTAACTGGTCAGCGATGAGGGCATCGACCGCGCGTTTCTTGGCGGTGTAAATCTGGTTATTAATTTGTGCCATTTGCGCGGCGAGGTTGTCGGCTATGTCAGCCTCGGTAATGTTGCGGCCATCGACCGTGGCCAGCACGTTCTGGGCATCAGCGGCCTGAAGGGGCCTTGCCGATACGAACAGGAAGGCCAAAAGGCACACGACGAATTTTATTGCGCTTAGCAGAGAATATTTCACTGTTCCTCCTTATGCAGATCCGACTCGTGATGTCGTGTTGGTGTCAGCCGGTAAAAGTCAAGACAAGAAAGAAAACCACTAAGGGCACTAACAGCCACACGAGAAACACAATCCAAGCCGGCCCTTGGCCCTGACTCTCATCCATTATCATCCCTCCGCTTTATTCGAGAGTAATCCGCTGCGGACGCCGATAAGAATAAGCAAAACCTCGACCTTTCTCAATGGTGGGGAGCGTTGTCCCGCTAGCTGGGGGACTGCTGGGGTACGCAAAAGGGCAACGAGATCGGCCAGCCGGGATGCCCGACAGGCTCGCGCCTTGAGAGCAGAGAGGCAGTAGGGTATGGTAGGGAGCCGAACGAAGGAGAAAAATGATGGATGAAGAGGCGCGGAATTTCCTGCCGAAGACTACCTTCACCCGACGCGAGTTTGTCATCACTACCCTGGCGGCGGGTTTTGCCTTGGCGGTGCGGCCGGTCTCGGCCCAAACTATTACTACCGATACAACTGGCCTAGAAGCCGGAGAGGTGAAAATTCCGGTGGCCGATGGTACGATCCCCGCCTATCGGGCGATGCCCGCAACTGGTGGACCGTTTCCGGTCGTGCTGGTCGTGCAGGAAATTTTCGGTGTCCACGAACATATTAAAGATATCTGCCGCCGCTTTGCCAAGTTGGGGCATCTGGCGGTGGCGCCTGAACTGTACGCCCGCCAAGGCGATGTCTCGCAACTGAGCGATGTCAATGAGATCGTTACCAAAGTGGTAGCCAAGGTTCCTGACGAACAAGTCATGGTAGATCTCGATGCCGCGGTCACCTGGGCGGAGAAGTCAGGGCAAGGCGACGTTAACAAGCTCGGCATCACTGGGTTTTGTTGGGGTGGGCGTATCGTCTGGCTCTATGCCGCGCATAGTCCACGGCTCAAGGCGGGCGTGGCCTGGTACGGGCGTTTGGTGGGACAAGCGACTGACTTGACGCCGAAGTATCCGCTTGATCTGGTGTCCGCGCTGAAGGCACCGGTGCTGGGCCTCTATGGCGGGGCTGACTCGAGCATTCCTCCCGAGTCCGTGGAACAAATGCGTACCGCTCTGCAAGCCGCTGGCAATCCCTCACAGATTGTCCTTTATCCCGATACGCCACATGGCTTCAATGCGGACTACCGACCAAGCTATCGCCAGGAACAAGCCCAGGATGGTTGGAAGCGGTTGCAGGAGTGGTTTAAGAAGTATGGCGCTGCTTGAGGAGATCGCCGAGACAAGCGGGATGCCGGCGTATTCCTTGCCGGAATACCCCCTGGTGACCATCTGTCCGAGCAAAAAATGGGTAGCGCTGAATCTGCGTGATTTGTGGGCGTATCGGGAAGTGCTCTATTTTTTGATATGGCGCGATATCAAGGTGCGCTATAAACAAACTCTCTTGGGAGTCGCATGGGCCATCATTCAGCCGTTATTCACTATGCTGGTCTTCTGGCTCTTTTTCGGGAGACTAGCCGGCCTGCCCTCGGATGGGATTCCCTATCCGCTCTTCGCCTATGCCGGGCTCGTGCCCTGGACCTTTGTCTCGAACGCTGTGAGCAGTGCGGGGAATAGTCTGATCGGCAATCCGAGTCTCATTACCAGGGTCTATTTCCCCCGCCTGATCATCCCCTGCGCGGCGGTTGGAGCAGGACTCATGGATTTTGCGATTATTTTACTCTTTCTGCTTGTGCCCATGGCGACCTATGGGGTGGCGATAACCTGGCACCTGCTGCTACTGCCGTTCCTCATTACCCTGACGACCCTCCTTGCCCTTGGTGTTGGCCTGTGGTTGGCGGCCTTGAATGTCCAGTATCGTGACATCCGTTATGTGTTACCGTTTTTGATTCAGTTATGGATGTACTCTACTCCTCTCATTTACCCTACCAGTCTCGTGCCGGCCCAATGGCGGTGGCTGTTCGCGTTCAACCCTCTGGCTGGACTCGTCGAAGGGTATCGAGCCGCATTGTTTGGGCGACAATGGGACTGGACGGCACTCTCGATCTCCTCCAGTATTACCGTCGTTCTGGTGGTGACTGCTGCCTATACGTTTCGACGCATGGAGAAGACCTTCGCCGACGTCGTCTAAGGCGTCTAAAGATTGATGAGACCGATCATTATCGCTGAGCATCTCAGTAAGCAGTACCGCATCGGCGCACATGCCGGACAGCGGGGTGCCGTGCGCTATGTTACTTTGCGCGAGTCACTGGTAGAAGGGGTGCGTGCATCCTTCAGACGTTGGTGGGGCGGTGAACGCTCGGTTGCAGAAACGATCTGGGCGCTGCGTGA
Organism: Deltaproteobacteria bacterium; assembly: GCA_016200595.1. Classification (GTDB taxonomy): domain Bacteria; phylum Desulfobacterota; class Binatia; order Bin18; family Bin18; genus JACQEL01. The sequence continues at coordinate 3,688 of JACQEL010000523.1, read as the reverse complement.
TGTGAGCTTCACGGTCATGCCGGGTGAGGTGACTGGCATTGTTGGCCGTAACGGATCGGGCAAGTCCACGCTCTTGAAAATTCTGTCGCGCGTGACCGAGCCCACCAGCGGACGAGCGGAACTGTATGGTCAGGTGGCCAGTCTGCTCGATGTGGGGACAGGGTTCCATCCCGACCTCACTGGCAGAGAAAATATTTATTTGAACGGTGCGATTCTCGGCATGAAACAATACGAGATTGAGCGTAAATTCGATGAGATTGTCGCGTTTGCCGAGGTCGAACGGTTTCTCGATACCCCGGTAAAGTACTACTCCAGCGGTATGTATCTGCGGCTGGCGTTTGCGATTGGCGCGCACCTGAGTTCGGCGATCCTGATCGTCGATGAAATCCTGGCTGTCGGTGATGTCAATTTTCAGATGAAGTGTTTAGGCAAGATAGACGAGGTGACTCATGACGGCCGCACGGTCGTGCTGGTCAGTCATGACCTCAATCTCATTGCGCACCTGTGCCACACCGCTTTGTTGTTACGCGACGGGCATCTGCAGCGGGTTGGACCAGCCAGAGAGGTCGTGGACGACTATCGTACCGTGCTGTCTAGCGGAGACGGCCAGGAGGCGGCGCTGTAACAGCTCCCGCGGCGTGCTGCTCCCTGCGGAGGAGCCCTACTGCTAGAAGTGAAAAAGCGGAGCAAGACATGGACGCTCACAGTATCGCACAGCTTTACGATGCCAGCTATTTTGCCCATAATTTGGGGCGCCCCTACCAGCGCGACGAGGTGTGGCTCCAGTTTTTTGCGACCATCGCTGACCGGGTGGTAAGCGACATCCGTCCCTGTACCGTACTGGATGCGGGATGTGCGATGGGGTTTCTCGTCGAAGCCTTGCGCGATCGAGGGGTAAACGCAGTAGGCGTAGATATTTCTGAGTACGCTATCCAGCAAGTGCGGCCGGATGTCCGTGCCTCGTGTTGGGTCGGTTCTGTCGTCGATCCCTTCCCGCAAAAGTATGACCTGATCGTGTGTATTGAAGTGCTGGAACATCTCTCTCCGAGGGAGGCTGAGCAAGCGATAGCTAATTTCTGCCAGCATACCGATGACGTATTGTTCTCGTCGACTCCCTTTGACTACAAGGAAGTCACCCATCGTAACGTGCGTCCTCCTGACTACTGGGCTGAACTGTTTGCTCGTCAGGGCTTCTTCCACGATGTCGATTTTAACGCCTCATTCATTTCGCATTGGGCTGTGCGCTTTCGCTCCGTCCGCGAGCCGGTAGCGCGCATCGTCGCTGCCTATGAACGCCGCTTGTGGCAATTGGAGAACGGCTGCAGACCCTGGAAGCAGAAGTCAGCGAGCGGGATCAACGGCTGCAGGTGCTGAGTGCAGCTGTGATGAAGCGGGATCAACGGCTGCAGACCCTGGAAGCAGAAGTCAGCGAGCGGGATCAACGGCTGCAGGTGCTGAGTGCAGCTGTGATGAAGCGGGATCAACGGCTGCAGGCCCTGGGGGCAGAAGTCAGCGAGCGGGATCAACGGCTGCAGCCACTCAGGGTACAGGTGGCGGAGCTAGATCAACAGATACAAATGTTAAATGCGCAGGTAGCGGCGCGAGATTGGCAAGTACGCGTTATAGAGAGTGATTATGGCTGGCAGCTGCTCCGGAAGGTAAAGACAGTGCGATTGTGGCTGGTGCCTGCCAACAGTAGGCGCGAGCGGTGGTACCTGTCCGGCTTGCGCCTTGTGCATTTCAGTATGTTTGCAGGACCGAGCAGAGTGCTGCGACGGGGGCTGACCCGGGTTCGGCGTCGAGCAGATCCCGGTAACCTGAGCAGTGAAGTAGAGAAGAATGGAACCTCACTAATAGCAGCGGCCTTACCCGGCGCGTTCGAAGTCTCTCTGGCGAGAGCGGAGACGGAAAGACCGAAGGGGGGAAAGCGAGTTCTGGTGATTAGCGGGAGTACCGGCGACATGGAACGCTACCGTTGTCACCATATGCGTGAACAACTTCAACTGTTTGGCATAGGCTGTGAAGTACGGTCCTGTACGGATCCACAGGTCATGGCGCTTCTGCCTGACTACAAGCTTGTGATTCTGCATCGCGTCGCGCATGACCGATGGATGGAGCACTTGGTTGCCATTGCTCACAAAATGTATAATGCCACAGTAATCTTCGACATCGATGATTTGGTGTTTCAGCCAGAACTTGATGTCTGGATCCATGTATTGCAAATTATGTCGGTAAGCGAGCAGGCGTTGTTTCGTGAAGGCATGCAGCGGTATCAGAGAATGATCGAGCTTTGCGATGGGGTATTAGCCGCGACCGAGCCCATTGCTAAAGCCGCCAGGGGGATGGGAAAGCCGGCCTGGATTCATCGCAATGCCTTAAGTCTGGAAATGCTTGCCCTCTCCGAGCGAGCGTATCGCCAACGGGCGCCGGGCAAAGGAAAAGTGGTGATCGGCTATGCCAGCGGGACACGCACGCACAACCGGGATTTCGCGGAAGCCGAATCTGCCCTCGAACGGATTCTGCAAACGTATCCGCAGACTGAATTGTGGATTATCGGCCATTTCGATTTAGATCAGCGCTGGGACCAATGGGGAGCACGAATCACACGGGTGCCGTTTGTGCCCTGGCAGCAATTACCGCGCACCCTGGCCTCATTGGACATTAATCTTGCGCCCCTAGAGATGCACAACCCCTTCTGTGCTTCTAAGAGTGAGCTCAAATACTTCGAAGCGGCGGCTGTTGGCGTGCCGACCGTGGCGAGCCGTTGGGGTGCTTTCGCCGTAGCTATTCAGCCGGGAGAAACGGGTTTGCTGGCGGGTACGGCAGCAGAGTGGTATGACGCTCTTGAGCAACTTGTGACGAACCCGGCGTTGCGGCGGGCGCTGGGCGAACAAGCGCGGGTGGATGTCTTGCGCCGTTACACGCCGATGGCCAAGGGCCAAGAACTCCTTGCCATATTCGACGACATGCGCCAGGTCCTGGTAGAGAAGAAGGGACTGGACGAAAACCTAAAGCTCAACTCGGCGGATGACGTCCTGCCACAAGAAAACCAATATGGCGTGGTGCATCCGCCGCTCGATGGACCATTGCGTTTTCCCGAACATAAATTGGCTCATCAATTCCTCGACGGCTTAAAAGGGTTAGAAATCGGCGCGGCTGCGCACAACCCCTTTGGTTTACGCACGCGCAATGTAGCGCCACAAGAAGATTATGAGTTTTACGCTGCTGAAGCGCGCAAGCTAGGGGTAGAACCTGCCCCGGTTGATATCGTGGCGTTCGCTGATGACATTCCGGTCGCTGATCAGAGCGAGGATTTTATTCTTAGCAGCCACGTTGTCGAGCATTTGGCGAACGTCATTAAAGGGTTCGTGGAGTGGAATCGCATCGTGCGCGATGGCGGCTACGTGTTTATGATCGTCCCGCTCAAAGGAGCGTTGCCCGCTGATGGGTTGAGGGAACTCACGCCGTTTGATCACTTTCTGGCGGATTATCATGACAACCTGACGATTGCGACCCATCCGGTTCACGGCGTTCCCGGCGGCAAAATGGGACATTACCACACCTTTACGCCGGATTCTTTGCTGGCAGTGGTGGAATGGATGAAAGACGCCGGTCTGTGCGACTGGGAACTGGTAGCCCGTGAAGATGTAGATACGAAGGTGGGAAACGGCTTTACCTTAGTATTCCG
>JACQEL010000522.1 GCA_016200595.1 Deltaproteobacteria bacterium | reverse complement strand
GGCGAAAGATATGCTCCCAGGACAAAGTCGAGTTGCCCGGCCACCCCAGTATACATCTGCGGCCCGAACGCCTCGGCCGTGACCTGGCCGGTGAAATCCACCGCCAGCGCATTATTGATCGCCACTTGGTTGTGATTCTGGGCGATCACTGTCGGATTGTTGGTATAGAACGCGTCGCGCAACTCGATGACCGGGTTACCATCGACAAACCCATAGTCTGTGGGTTCGAGGAACATGCCGGTGGCGATGAGCTTTCGCGGATGGAGGGTTTTCCGTTTACCCGTGATCACCCCGCGTTTATACAAATCAATCATGGACGAGGTGAGAATCTCTGAATGTACCCCAAGATCATTTTTTTCGCGTAGATAGAAGCCTGCGGCCATCGAGACTGAGCCCAACCCGATCTGAATGGTATCGCCATCGTGTACGAGCGAGGCGACGAGCGCGCCAATCTTCTCCGCCGCCTCTTGCTCATCCGAGGCCACGACCGGTGAGATGCGCAACGGTGGCGTCGGCTCGAGCTGTTCAACCACATAATCGATCTCAGAGATATGGACGTAATTGTCTCCGCCCGTGCGAATCAAGAGGGGATTGATCTCGGCAATGACCAGGGGAGTTCTTTTCACCCAGGCACGGGAATACCACAGTTGCTCGCCAAAGCTGCAGAAGCCCTGGGCATTAGGCGGAGAGAGCGTGAGCAGACAAACATCAGCGTTCATCATGTCCGCCGAGCGGTCGGGGTCGAGCCATTTGGACGGCGAGTAAACGGTGTTGATAGAAAACTCGAGGCGCTTTTCCTGATAGAGCGGCCGCGAGATGGCAGACAGATAGCCGGCGTGAATCTTGAAAGCCGTACTTCTCTCTTTCTCGAACCAGGGATAAGGGCGCGTGGTATTGCTGGTGACGATTTCAACCTCGTGCAACTCCTGCCAGCGTTCGCACAGTGCCGCAGCGATGTTTTGTGGCTCTACCGTGCCCAGACCAATCAGCACACGCTGCCCGGAACGGATCATTCCCGCCGCTTGCTGAGCCGTAATCAGTTTTTCTCGACAGTCGTCATGCCAGTCCATGGTGTGCCTTTCCTCTCATTCATAGGCCTGCCAGGCTTTATTCACTAGAACAGCGGATAAATCAATTGGCTCCTGTCCAGGATTGGTACAGACAACAAAACATGCCCGTCTTGGGCGAGGCGATGGGAGCGGAGCAGGTCGAGCTGCGGGCGGTGGTTCGACTCTCCTCACCTCAGGTGAGGTGGGACAGGAGGGTAGAGGTAAACCGAGTTCACCCCAGGTTCAGTGAGGTGGCATCGGGATCCACAGCGGCGGTTTGCCAACGAACTTGGTCTTGAGCAAGATCGCCGCATCATCAGCATCATGCGGCTTAAGGTAGACATAGTAGTCGTCCAGGCGTTCAATGAGGTCGTTCTTGGGTGTGGCGCTGCGGCTCACGAGCATCGCATTGGTAAAGCGGACGTGCATGTACCCAGGGAAAATTTCCTCGAATCCTTGCACGTCCGGTGTGAATTGGAACCGGAACCGGTGCTTGTTCGCCGTCACGCGCATCACCTGTCCCTCCTGGTTATCCTCGGACCGCAGTGGGATCTCCTGCCACTGCAGCCCGACCTGGACGAATGCCCGGAGTTCCGGCGTCATCACGAACAAGCTCGTTTCCGGTTCCAGATTCTGCACATAGAGTGTCAGAAGGTAACTGCGGTCGGGGCCATAGGTCAGGTCCTCGACGTCGGCTCGCATGCGGTAGAGCGCGACCTCCTGGAGCTGCTGCCTAGACGCCTTTTGCTCCGCTTGCCCGCATCAATTGCAGTGTCCTGCGCGAGGGCCGGAAAGACCCGCCACTGCTCCAGCCCTTTGTACAGGGCTGCCCCGGCCACGCCGGATATCCCTAGCTTCAACATGTCCCTGCGACTCATCTTTGTGCTCATGGCTGCTCCTTTCAGGGGAGGGAGAAAAGGAAATCATTGCTGAAGCCTGGTGGCGTATTGCAGTCTCCAGTACACGCAGACTTCAATTTATGTACTGCTCACGAAGAGCGAACGCGCACGAATCAAAACGTAAATCGGCTGCCGACGGCGGATGGCGTTACTACTGACTCGCCGAACTCACGCAACAGGGCATGGTGTACGCGCCATCCGGTGCAATGGGCAGGCATGATTTGTCGCAGAGCGAACTGTTTTAGATTTTCTACGGTAGCGGGAATCAGCCGCTCCATTGCCGCGCCCGAAAGATGCAAGCCGCCGAGCACTCCATAGAGCGGGACATCCGGAAACACCTCGCGCACATTCAGATGGCAGTAGATCCTGTTTTTGTTCCCTGCGCCCAGACCCTTTCCGCGCCTGCACGGCTCCCCTCGTACCTGGGCTCTGCCCGGGTACGCCCTGAGTGGCAGGCTCTGCCTGCCGGCAGCCGCTCGGGCAGCGGCAGAGCCGCCTGCTCCGTGCGGTCCCAGGCTCTGCCTGGGACCGAGCAGGCCCCAGGAACAAACGCCGTGCGAGTCGGCGCGAGAAAAACTCTCCCCATATCGCTAATTTTCACCAGCCCAGGCGAGTCCTTCCTGCCTCATTGAGCCGCTCCAAATGGAGACTTTGCGTGTAGGGCTCGCGAACCATTTCGCCCACGGTTTGTACCAGGGGGCGTTGGCGGCCTAGCTCCATATCTCCGTAGGTTGCCAGCACCAGTATGTGAGCTTCCCCAATTTCCCGCGTTATGAATTGCAGCAATAGTAATGAAGAGGTGTCAGCCCAGTGCAGATCGTCCAGAATGAGCACCTGGCCTTGCTTGACAGAGGCGGCCTTCAGGAACCGCACGATACTGTCGAAAAAACGAAACCGCGCCTGCGTCACTTCCACCTCTGGGGACACAGACAGTTCAGGCAACCGCTCCTGCACCTCAGGGATCACCCGAGCGATGACCGCTGCTCCCGGCCCCAGCTCCTCTCGTAAAAGCCGAGGATCACAATCAGCCACGTACGCCCGCACGATCTGGATCCACGGCCAAAGCAACGGAGCGCCCTCTCCCTCATAGCAACGGCCTAGGAGGACTCGCGCACCACGTCGCCCGGCAAAAGCCGCGAATTCGCCGGTGAGGCGAGTTTTGCCAATGCCAGACTCTCCTGCCAATAACACCACGCGCCCATGACCTGCCAAGGCGTTCTCCAGCGCCGCCTGCAGGACTTCCATCTCCCATTTTCGACTAGAGTGGGTAGGGGCGAAGCATTTGCCCCGGATAGACCACCGCCGTGGGGAGCCTGACCCGCAAATGCTTCGCCCCTACGGTGGACAGGCGCTAGGGGCGTGTGTACTAATCTCTTGCCGCCTGGTTTAGTTTCCGGTCTCTAGCCTTTTGATAATTTCTTCGGCCTCGCGCACCACGTCGCGCACGATCTGCGCGGCGGGTTTGATGTCGTTCACCAGGTTGCACGATTCACCGGCGTAGAGGGCAGCGTGTTCGAGATCGCCGGTAAAGCCTGTCATGGGAGGAAACACTCCGTATCTGGGGATTTCTAGCGGGGTATCAATCATGAGTGTTGTCCCGATGATCTGACCTTCGCCCGGCCGTTGCCCGCTGACAGGTCGCCCGGCCGCCTCCCATTCATCCACCGCTTTATTGCGCAAGACGCGATGGGCAGCCTCAGGCCAGCCAACATCGAACAGGTAAGTGTAGACCGTGTCCTCGGCTTTGCTCTTGACCACCCGTTCCTTATAAGCCTGAATGACGCGAGCTTCTTCACTACAAAGGAAACGTGTTCCCATCGACACTGCCTGCGCGCCCAGGCTCAACGCTGCGACCACACCTCTGCCATTAGCGATGCCCCCTGCGGCAATGACCGGCACCGGCTTCACCGCTTCGACCACGGCAGGCACGATAGTTGAAAGTGAAGTGGTGCTTTTTACGTGTCCGCCGGCCTCGACTCCCTGAGCGATAATTGCATCCACTCCCGCTTCTGCTGCGGCCTGGGCTTCTGCGACCGATCCCACCTGGATGAACACTTTTGTGCCGCGACGATGGGCTTCCTCGACATACGGTTTGGGGTCCCCCCAGAAGAGGACTAAGATAGGTACCTGCTCGTCAAGACAAATTTCGATTTGTCCTTCCTGTAACAGCGGTAAGATAATGTTGACACCGAACGGCTTATCGGTCAGTTCTCGTAGGCGTTTGACTTGTTTGGCGATATACGGAGCCGGTACTCCCCCCATTCCCAGCACCCCACACGCCCCAGCGTTCGACACCGCCGCTGCCAGCTCCGGTCCAGCCATACCGCCGCCGAAGCCTACGGAGAAAATTGGGTAGTCGATGCCGAGTTGGCGACAAAGAGGAGTCTTCAACATTTGCACCTCCAGCGAAAACAACCTGTCTGGGCTTTATCAAAGGTTGCGGCTGGAGGCTAGTCGCTCAACGCACGAATCCTAAAGTCTGTGAACTGAGGAACCAGCGCAGTTGGACAGTAATGACCTGTTCCTGCTGCGAGGCTTTATCACGGATTTTTACTCCCTCAAGCTGGATCTTTTCGCTGTCTGCCAGTCCCCAGGGGTGTACATGCACGATCTGAGCCGTGGCAGTGGATAAGTCGAACTGGTCCAGGAACTCAGAGTCCCCTGGTCGAATCACCCACACACTGTGGCTGAAAGAGAAATCGGCTCCGAGTAATTGCACAGGTTCCACTTTGAATATGTGACGTTCAGGACTCAGCAGTCCATAATTGAAAACCCCGCCCCAACCACTGTGCAGCGCATTAGAGCTCTCAGGAAACGCAGCCGCGACATCGGCCCGCTCTGAACAACAGGGGATGGTACCGGCCGGCTGCTCATCAATTGACAACCAGACCTTTTCGAGACTCCTCTCGCCTTCTGGATAAAAGGCCCAACCGCGGATCACGCCGATGCCAGAGACTTCCTGCTCGGGTTCTGGTTCCTCGAAGACAGCCTGGGGAAAGGGGGAAAAAAGTCTGCCCTGAGCATTAGCAACTGCCGTAAGTCCATCGAATAAGGGTGATGAGAACGAGGCAAGCAAGGAGGAGAACAAAGAATGGAGGGAAGAGACTTGTGCGCTTGTTTCTGCCCCAACCATTCCGAAAGACTGCGAACTCTCAAACCAACGGAAGCGGGCATTGAGCTGTTTCTGCTGCTGCGAAGCTTTGTCCCGCACGATGATGCCATTCACGATGAGAGCATCTCCCTGAATGCTCGCGCTGGCCTGAGAGAGATCAAAACGATCTACGTACTCAGAGTCTCCAGGCTTGACTACGGTGACTGTGCGGGTGTCGGTAATAAAGAGTTCTCCGGCAGTGCTGCGGATGGAGAGCCGTACGGTGTGAGGCCCGGCACTCACGATTCCCCAATTGAAAGCCAAGCCCCAGCCACCGTCGAGGGTGTTGTCGGCCGGAAACTCAGGAAAGGCGGCTTGAACATCACTCCGGGCAGAGCAGCAAGGGACCTCGCCGGCGCTCTGGTCATCGATAAACAATTCCACTGAACTAATGGACACACCGGGTTGGGTGGCAAACGCCCAGCCGCGAATCACACCGATGCCAGAGACGGGCCCATCCTCCGGGCTCTCAAGCACGGCTACTATTCCCCCTCCCGGTCCCACAAAACGCGCTAGAGCGGTTGTCGGCCCAGCGGGGGTTCCTACGAGCAGTCCACAGAGGCTCACGAAGATAGCGAGCAAGCCAATTAAACCTCTAGAAATGAACATTCCCTCCTCCTTTTAATCGCCCAGCAGGTTTACGATCCCTGGTTT